>NZ_ATHV01000002.1 GCF_000422205.1 Desulfovibrio sp. X2 | reverse complement strand
GAGGGGGCTGCGCACCCCCTCCCTGCACCCTCCCCGCGCAAGGGCTGAGCCCTTGACCCCGCTTCGCACGCGATACGGCTCGCGATCGGGCACGGGCTGCCTGGGCGTGGCTGGCGGCAGCCATGAATGTGCCCGAGATTTCCGCGTGTCCCTCGCTGGGCTCGGATCACGCGGAAATCTCGGGCACGGTTGCCGTCGGGGAAGACTCCCCGAACCCCTCGGCCACAGACAAAAGATTTCCCGAAAACTTCCCCACCTCTCCTTTGCCGATCGGCTGCAGCGGCATACGACACCCCCACGCCCAGGTGAACGAGGGTTCATGGGTCGACGTTCGGCATGCGAAGGCGGGTCGAGGGGGTGACCCCCTCGCGAGGGATGGTCCAGGAAGGGGCGAGGAGCCCCTTCCTGGCCGCCGGAGGCATTCCCTCCTCCTGCGTCACTGGCTCCCTGTGTCACGGAGCCTTCGCGCATCCTTCTCCGATCCTTCGTCGAGGCGTCACGCAGGGGTGGAAGATTCCGGCGGATGGACAACACGCCATCAGGAGGTTCCCCCATGACATCAGAGTACACGTCGCTGGATTCCCTGATCGAGGATCCGGGACGCAGGCGTTTCCTGGGATTCGGCGCGGCCGCCGGTGCGGTGCTGGCCGCCGCCGCCGTGGTCCCCTCGGCCGCGCGGGCCGCGGCCAAGGCCAAGGCCGCGAGCCTGGACGAGTGCCTTTCCCTGAGCCAGCAGCAGATGGCCGCCCGGGCGCCTGCGGTGAAGCAGGGCATGGCCTATCTGCGGAGCGCCGCGAACACGGTGCGCGACGCCAAGGCGCGCGCGGTGGTCACGGCGCTGCTGGACGACCCGGTTCCGAGCCTGGCCGGGCCGCTGGCCGACGCGGGCAACCGCCGCGCGGTCTATGACGAGCTGGTGGGGCAGGGGCTCTTGAAGGACGTGGCCTTCGAGGCCTTCCTGCCGCCGGTGGCCGAGGGCGGCCGCGCCTCGCAGCCCTTCATGAGCTCCACGGGCAGCGGCTGGACGAGCCACCATGCCTATCCGGGCGGCCTGGTCACGCACACGGCGGCCAACCTGCACATCTCCGAGGCGATCTACGCGAGCTACAAGGACGTCTACGGCTTCGCCCTGGACCGCGACACGGTGGTGGTGTCGCAGATGCTGCACGACCTGCACAAGCCCTGGGTCTTCCAGTGGGAAGGCAGCGGCGCGTGCCGCACGGAGCTTTCGCTTGCGGGCACGGGCGAGCACCACGTGCTCGGCGTGGCCGAGAGCATCGTGCGCGGCGTGCCCGCGCGGATGGTGGTGGCCCAGGCCTGCGCGCACAACCACCCCGGCTCGCCCGCGGACGAGGCCCAGGTGGTGGGGTGGCTGAAGGCCGCCTCCATCATCGTGGGCGTGGACCCGGAGAAGGCCGGGCTCCTGGCCCCGGGCGGCGCGACCCTGCCCCTGCCCAGGCGCATGGAGGGCTTCGTCTGCCATCTGGGCGACCACGACTGGGTCTTCACGGTGCCCGCGGCCAAGGCCATGATCGCGGAGCTCGGGGACTTGGCCAAGGAGCGCTACGGCATCGACGACGTGTCCGCCTCGTCGAAGCATTTCAACAACTTCCGCAACTACGTCTTCTCCCAGGCGACCATCGAGTCGCTGTACGAGACCTACGCCGTCAAGGGCAGGGCGGGCTTCGCCTCGGCCGTGGCCGGGGTGGTCCGTCCCGCCTGATCCTCCCGCCGTCCGCCTCTCGCCGCCTCACGTCCCGCCATCGGGGAGGTTCCGGCCTGCCGGAGCCTCCCCCTCCTCGTTTCCGGCGCCGAGCGCGTTGACAGTGGTTGGTCGGACAAGTAATTGTGCCATACTAGCCGGAGGATTTTTCGCCATGGATCACGACCCGCGCGCGGTTTCCGTCCCGGACGGCTTCGGAGTCTATCCCGCCATGTGCGCCGCCCTGCCGGGCGGGGAGCGCTGATGCTCGGCAAGGTACGCGCGTTCTTCACCAAGGAGACGGAGGACGGGGAGCGGCGGCTCTCCCGCAAGCGGGTCGCCCTGGCGGTCGCGGTGCTGCTCGCGCTCGTGGGCGTGGGAATCTACTTCTTTCTCACGCGCGGCCAGGTGGACACGGACGACGCCTTCGTGGACGGCTACATCTACACGGTCACGCCCCGCGTCTCGGGCTACGTGACGCGCGTGACGGTGGAGGACAACCAGCGGGTCAAGGCCGGGGACGTGCTCGTGGAGCTCGATCCCACGGACCTGCGCGTGGCCCTGGCCCAGGCCAGGGCGGACCTGGCCTCCGCACAGAGCAGCCTTGCGGCCCTGCAGCTCGGGGTGCCGCTGGAGCTTTCGCAGACCTCGAGCCGGGTGACGAGCGCCGAGTCTGAGCTCGCGAGTCTCGAGCAGTCCATCGCGCAGGCGCAGAAGGAGCAGGAGGCCGCGGTGCGCAAGGCGCAGCAGGCCATGGCGCAGCGCGACCAGGCGCAGCTCGACCTCTCGCGCTACACGCAGCTCGTCAAGCAGGGCGCGGCGGCCCAGGCCGAGCTGGACACCGCGACCACGGCCATGCGCACGGCCGAGGCCGAGCTGCGCTCGAACGAGGCCACGGCCGCGGCCCTGAAGCGGCGCATGGACTCGCTGCTGGCGCAGCAGGCGAGCCTTCGGGCGCAGGTCGCGCTCGCCTCCACGGGCAAGGAGCAGGCGGTCATCAAGGACAAGCAGGCCCTGGCCCAGGAGGCGCTGGTGGAGCTTTCGAGGCAGCGCGTGCGCCAGGCCGAGCTGAACCTCGGCTACACGGAGATCGTCTCGCCGGTGGACGGCTACGTGAGCAAGCGGGTGGTGGACCCGGGGCAGATGGTGGACCCGGGGCAGGCGCTGCTCTCCGTGGTGCCGCTCGATCCCAGGGTGCTGTGGATCACGGCCAACTACAAGGAGACGCAGCTGACCGACGTGCGGCCGGGGCAGAAGGTGAGCATCGAGGTGGACACCTATCCGGACCGGACGCTCACCGGCCGGGTGGATTCGATCATGTCCGGCACGGGCGCGGTCTTCTCGCTCTTTCCGCCGGAGAACGCCTCGGGCAACTACGTGAAGATCGTGCAGCGCATCCCGGTGAAGATCGTCCTGGACACCGACGGGCAGAAGATTCCCGAGCTCCGCATCGGCATGAGCGTGGTGCCGGTGATCTACACGCGGTAGACGAGGCAGGCCGTGGCATCCGCCGCCCAGCGCGAGGTGAACAAGTACGTGGTCACGGTGAGCGTGATGATCCCCACGCTCATCGAGATCCTGGACACGAGCATCGCCAACGTCTCGCTGGCGCACATCCAGGGCAGCCTGTCCGCCGGGCAGGACGAGGTCACCTGGGTGCTCACGTCCTACCTCGTGTCCAACGCCATCGTCATCCCCATCAGCGGCTGGCTGGCGCGGCTCATGGGCCGCAAGACCTATCTCCTGGCCTCGGTGGCGCTCTTCACCCTGGCCTCCATGCTCTGCGGCATGGCCACGAGCCTCGGGCAGCTCATCTTCTTCCGCGTGGTGCAGGGGATCGGCGGGGGCGGGCTGCAGCCCATGTCGCAGGCCATCCTGCTCGAGGCCTATCCGGCCGAGGAGCGCGGCATGGCCATGTCCGTCTTCGCCATGGGCGCGGTGCTCGGGCCCATCCTCGGGCCGCTCATCGGCGGCTGGATCACGGACAGCTATTCCTGGCGCTGGATCTTCTACATCAACGTGCCTTTCGGCGTGCTGGCCCTGTTCCTGATCAGCTCGTTCATCTCCGACCCCGAGTACATGAAGCGCCGCGAGAAGGGCGAGGGGGTGGACTACGTGGGGCTGGCGCTGCTGGCCGTGGGACTGGGCGCGCTGCAGATCGTGCTCGACAAGGGGCAGCGGGACGACTGGTTCAGCTCGGACTTCATCCTGACCCTGGCCGTCACGGCCGGGGTCTGCCTGCTCGCCTTCCTGGTATGGGAGCTCACGCGGAAGCAGCCGATCGTCGACCTGCGCGAATTCCGCGACCGCAGCTTCGCCCTGGGCAATCTGCTCATGTTCTTCGGCTTCTTCGCCTTCTTCGGGGCCATCGTGCTGCTGCCCCTCTACCTGCAGAACCTCATGGGCTACACGGCCTACCTGGCCGGGCTGGTGCTCGGCCCGGGCGGGCTGATCATGCTCCTCGTGCTGCCCATCGTGGGGCGGCTCACGCAGAAGATGGACGCGCGCATCCTCCTGTGCATGGGCATGCTCGTCAACGCCTACTCGCTCTCCTACATGGCGGGGTTCACGCTGCAGATCGACTTCGGCACGGCGATCCTGGCGCGCAACATCCAGGCCGTGGGCATCGCCCTGTTCTTCCCGCCGCTGGCCCTGCTGACCATGGCTTACGTGCCGCGCGAGCGCATGAACAACGCCTCGGCCATCTTCAACCTGCTGAGGAACCTCGGCGGCTCGTTCGGCACGGCCTTCGTGACCACCATGCTGGCGCGCCGCGCCCAGTTCCACCAGGCGCGCATCGTGGAGCGGCTGAACCCGTCCCAGACCGGCTACGCCGAGGCCCTGGACCACCTGCGCCGCTTTCTGGACACGTCACTGCTGCCGCCGGGCGACACGGCCACGCGCGCCATGGGCGAGATCTACAACCAGGCCCTGCGCCAGGCGAGCGCAATGGCCTATCTCGACGTCTTCCAGCTGCAGAGCTGGATCTTCCTGGTCCTTGCGGGGCTGTTGTGGATCATGCGCAGGCCGCGGCCCGGGGCCGGGCAGGACGGGCCGCCGGTCCACTAGCCGAACGGGATGCGCAAGCGGGATGCGCGGGAGTAAGGCGGCGGATGGGCGGAGGAAAGGCCGGGCTATTCGCGGTCCCGCTCCCGGGCGGCCCTGGCCCTGCGCCGCGCGCGCACGAACTCCACGGCGGCCGGGACGCAGGAGAGGACGATGATGCCGTAGATGGCCACGGCCATGTTCTGGCGCACGATGGGCAGGTTGCCGAAGAAGTGGCCGATGCCGAGCACCACGCCCACCCAGAGGAGCGCGCCGGTGACGTTGTAGAAGACGAAGCTCTTGTAGCTCATGGCGGCGATGCCCGCCACGAAGGGCGCGAAGGTGCGGATGATGGGCAGGAAGCGGCCGAGCACGATGGCCTTGCCGCCGTGGCGCTCGTAGAACTCGTGCGCCTGCAGCAAGTGCTCCTTCTTGAAGAAGCGCGTCTTCTCGCGCGTGAACACGGCCGGGCCCACGCGGCGGCCTATCCAGTAGTTGAGCGAGTCGCCCGCGATGGCCGCGGCCGCGAGCAGGACGAAGATGAACGGGCCGTGCAGCAGCCCTGCGCCCGAGAGCGCGCCGGTGACGAAGAGCAGGGAGTCGCCGGGCAGCACGGGCGTGACCACGAGGCCGGTCTCGCAGAAGATGATGGCGAAAAGGAGCAGGTAGGTCCAGGCGCCGTACTGGGCCAGGAACGCCGCCAGGTGCACGTCCACGTGCAGCAGGAAGTCTATGAACTGGGCGATGATGTGCATGGTTCTCCGTGCCGGGAGGCCTGACCACCCGCGCCCGGCCGTCATGCCTCAGCCCCGGCCTCTTGTAAAGCCGGGGCGTTCAGAAGGCGCCGTCTGCGGCGTCTCTGCAAAAAGCCCGAACCCTCGCGTATCGGAAATACGCGTCGGGCTCGGCCTTTCCTTGTTCCTTGCATCCGACGCCTTCTGAACGCCCTGGGAGTTGAGGTGCCGCCATTTGACGGGCTTCCTTTTTTCTCTTGCGGCCGTCCACGCCCGGGCTGCCCGTGTTCGTCGTCCGGCATGCCGCGGGCGCGGGAGGTCGAGGGGTGACCCCTCGCGGGGGTGGGTGCAGGGAGGGGCGAGGAGCCCCTTCCTGCCGGGAGGGTCCGGGGAGGGCGGCGCCCTCCCCGGCCGCCGGAGGCTGAAGCTATTTCACGGCCACGCGCGCACGGTAGCCGAAGACCAGGGGCACCTCGGCGTCGCCGAGCACGCGGTCAGCCACCTCGGCGAAGGCGGAAAGTCCGATCTCCTCCTCGCTCATGCCGTGGCCGAGCATGGTCTGCACGCCGCCCTGGCTGCGCATGAAGCCCTTGAGCCAGACGGCCCCGCCGGTGAGCACGCTGTAGAGCCGCACGTCGCGCACGTAGCGGAACAGGCCGCTGTCCGCGATGCGTTCCAGGTGCTTTTCCTTGCCCCACTTGCGCACCGGCGCGAAGCGGCGCTCGGCCTCCAGGGCGGCCACGCGGCGGCGCAGGTCGCGCACGGCCTCCTCCACCTCGTAGTCCACGGCCGGGATGCCGTCGTAGTCGAAGGCGCAGAACACGCCGCCGGGCCGGAGCACGCGGGCGATCTCCGCGAAGGTGGGCGCGGGCTCCATCCAGTGCAGGCACTGCGAGCAGGTCAGGATGTCGGCCGAGCCTTCGGCAAGGCCCGTGTCCGTGGACGTGCCCTTCCTGAAGGACAGGGTCTCGGCCCCGGGCAGCCCGGCGCTCGCGCGCTCGGCCTGGGCGCGCATGTCGTCGTTGGGCTCCACGCCCGTGATGCGCCGCGCGCGGCCGAGCCAGACGCGGGTGGACAGCCCGGTGCCGCAGCCGAGGTCCACCACCAGACCGGGCAGGGACCCTGCGGGGATGCGGGCATAGCGCGCGAGCAGGTCCGGGATCACGGCCGGGGCCGCGGGCCGGAACGCGTCGTAGTGTTCTCCGAAGCCGTTGAAGCGGTTGACGTTCGCTTCGCGAAAGGTGGTCATGGGGATTCCTCCGGCCGGACATTCTAGGCTTTCCCCATGGCCTGTCGAGGGCGAATGCGTGACGCGCGGGCGAGCGGAAACGAGGTTGCGCGGCAGGCGCAGCGGTGCGACCCGCACCCGTGGCCATGCCCGCCGCGCACGTGAATTCCCGTCCGGCCGAGGCCGTGCCGAAGAGGGCGACGGCCGCCGTCGGCATGCCGGGACGGGTCGGCGCCGCATGCTTTGAGGCCCGGGGGATATGTGCTACTCGGTCGCTGGAGTGGAGTCGCGCCGTGCGGATCGTGCCGGTGCGCACGACCGGCAGGATGGGCCGAAGGGCAAGGGGAAGGAAACGTGGTGACGCAGATCGGCAGGATGGTGCAGCCCGTGAAAAAGGCGGGAGCGTTCATTCGCGCTGGCTATGAAGGTATTCCCGAGGAAGTGAGGTGGTACTTTTTCCCTTTTGGAATCCCTTGCTTCTCGTTGGCACTGCTAGAGCTTTTAGGCTCTGTGTGCCGGATATGGTTCAGCGCCAATACACATTTTTTTAATCTAATACAGCCTACTGCTGTCCTCGTCTTTTCCGTTGTAGTGACTTTTCTTCTTGCTCCTAGTAGACGAATTTTTTTTGTTAAACTTATTAACGTGCTATATATTGTATATACAATATTTCTTGTATTCCGATTCAAAGGAATTTTTATGAATTGGATATTCGGTGTGCCCTACTTCCTTTTTTGGTTTCAAGTTGAAAGCCGTGCAAGCTTTCATGGGGCAATATTTTCCATTTTTATGGCCGGTGCTTTTCTTGTTGTCCTATGGAGAAGGAAATCCGCTTCTAAATGAAGCGGATTTCCTCTCGGAATCAAAGTATAGATTTTTTTGCCATATCCAGAATTGTTTTTTTTGATCCCTGATCGATAGATTCTTTCAATTTTCCCCCCACATTAAGCCCCTCAAATTTTGTTCCGGATTGCCAATTACTCATTACTTTTACACCATAGGAATACGTATGTTGCATGAAGCTTTCTCCCATATTTATTAGCGTGTCGCTCCCAAGAACTTTTCCCGCCTTGATGGCCCCTTCGGCGATCTGCTTGAAATTCTCCGGGTTCTTGAGCGCCTCCTTGAGGGCTTCCATGCCCGCCTTGCCGGCGAGCTTCTCGCTCGTGCCGAGGATCTTGCCCAGGCCGATGTACTGCGCTGCCTCGAAGCCGCCGTTCATGAGCCCGCCCACGTATGCGCCGATGCGGGCCATCTCGTCGGGCATGGGATTGCCGTTCTTGTCCCGCGCCTGGCTCAGCTCGTGGGAGTATTCTCCGACCGAGGTCGTGAATTCCCGTCCGGCCGCGGCCGTGCCGAAGAGGGCGACGGCCGCCGTGGGCATGCCGGGACGGGTCGGCGCCGCATGCTTTGAGGCCCGGGGGATATGTGCTACTCGGTCGCTGGAGTGGAGTCGCGCCGTGCGGATCGTGCCGGTGCGCACGACCGGCAGGATGGGCCGAAGGGCAGGGGGAAGGAAACGTGGTGACGCAGATCGGCAGGATGGTGCAGCCCGTGAAAAAGGCGGGAACATTTATCCGTGCTTTTTATGAAGATGTCCCAGAAGAATGCAGGTGGTTCTTTCTTATTGCTTGGTTATTAGGTGTCCCACCAGTATTGTCGGAAGGTGTTCGAAGTATATTGAGGACCTGCATTGGGGCACAAGCAGAGGTGGTTTTTTTTATTTATCCTGTTTCAATTTTTTTGTTTTCAGTGTTGACAATGTTCATATTCGCACCGAAGAGGAAAATTTTTTGTGTTAAAATAGATTCTGCACTGTTCATTATAAGTGTATTTCTCTACACATACGGTTCAAGGATGATTGAGAATGTTGATAAAAGTATAAGTTTCCTCCTGATAATTCCGTTCACATGGCTTTTTAGATATGACATTTCAGAAGTGAGCGCGCTTTACGGTGTTCTTGTATCTGTTGTCATTGCATTAATAATTCTAATATTTTTTCAAGAAAAGAAACCAGCTTCTGGTTAAGCTGGTTTCTTTTCTCCTCAGAATATTTCTCGTTTCAGGATATTGGCCCCAGTCTTTTTTAAACCTCTATCAATTGCATACATCGCATCATCATTGCTCGGCGTGGCGTTAAAATCTGTCTTGCTGCGTACATTCGCTGCAAGATATACTGCATTTGGGTAGAATTCTTGTAGAAAGCTTTCTCCCATATTCTGCAGAGTTTCGTTTCTGAGCACCTTTCCCGCCTTGATGGCCCCTTCGGCGATCTGCTTGAAATTCTCCGGGTTCTTGAGCGCCTCCTTGAGGGCTTCCATGCCCGCCTTGCCGGCGAGCTTCTCGCTCGTGCCGAGGATCTTGCCCAGGCCGATGTACTGCGCTGCCTCGAAGCCGCCGTTCATGAGCCCGCCCACGTATGCGCCGATACGGGCCATCTCGTCGGGCATGGGATTGCCGTTCTTGTCCCGCGCCTGGCTCAGCTCGCGGTAGTATTCGCCGGCCGAGGTCGTGAATTCCCGTCTGGCCGCGGCCGTGCCGAAGAGGGCGACGGCCGCCGTGGGCATGCCCGCCAGGGCCGCTGCGGCAGCCGTCGCAGTCAGCGCCTTGTTGCTGGAGGCCTTGTCGGCGAGGTCTTCGTACTCTTCGTTGATCATGACGGTGAGCCAGTCGGCCATCCCCTTGGCTTTCACCTCCGGCGGAAGGTCGCGGCCGAGTTGCTCGAGTCTGGTGGTCTCTTCCGGAGTGATGGAACCGTCGAGCTTCCTGCTCCAGAGGGAGTTGAACTCATCCAGCTTCCAGCCCCGCTCCCGGGCATATTGCCCGATGGTTTTCTCGTCGTTGTACAGGGCGTTGCCCAGGACCGAGGGGGCGACACCGGCCCGGGGCGTGAGCGCCGAATTGACCAGGGCCGGATCGGGCCGTTTGCCGGAGGGCACGCGCTCCAGTTCCCGCTGGACCACCTGTCTGGCGTCCTTGCCCGTGCCCATGTGCGAAACGAACTCGCGCACGAGTTCCTGTTCGTACTCTTCCCGCTGTTGAGTGACCCTGGGGTTCAGGTCGCCCGTGTCCGGATACTTCAGGCGGCCCATCTGCTTGGCGAGCGCCTTGATGTCCTCCTGCTGGGTGGTCTCCGCCACCGGCACGATGCCGTTTCCGTATTCCCGGTTCTCTTCGGCATGGGTCGTGCCCGCGCGCATGTTTTCCAGGCGGGCGGCTTCGTTGGCGTCGGCCGCGTCTCCGGCGCGGGGATCGGCTCCGGGATCGGCCTGAACCTCGGCGTTCGTCTGCGCCGCCTCCGCGCCGGGGACGGCGGAAGGCCGTTCCGCGTCCCGCTCCATGGCGCCCCCCTCGGCTGGTGCCGAAGCGGCCGGAACGTCGTCTTGGGATTCGGCCTGTGCCGCGGGGGAGGCCGTGAACTGCCCGGAATCCGTGGCCAAGGATGCGGGAGCGGCCCCTGGGTCGTCCTCCGGATCGTTCTCCGGGCCCTCAGCCTGCCCGGCTTCCTGCCCGGCCGGGGAGCCGCTCCGGTCCGGGCCGGCGGCCAGGGCGTCCTCGATCCGCTTCCCGTCCCAGGCCGGATCGCGCAGCAGGGCGGAGAGGGCGTCGCGCTGCTCCCCGGGCATGTGGAGGACGTTTTCCAGATGGTCGTGCGCGGCCAGGGGATCGCTCTGGGCCAGCTCCCAGAAGCGCTCCCGCTCTGCGCGGGCGCCTTCGCCCGCCGCGCGCGCGGCGTCCCGGGCCGAGGCCGCCCGCGCCACGGCCAGGCGGCTCGCCAGATGGGCGGCGTCCGATGCGTCCAGGCCGTGGCGGGCCAGGAAGGCCGGATCGGCCAGCGGATCGGCCAGAAGACCGCCCGGACCGGCCGGGCCGTCGGCCACTGCCGCGTCTCCCCCGCTGCCCCCGGAGAGGGCGTCGCGGGCCACGCCCGCGCCCGGGGCGAGCTCTTCCCAGGCGGCCGTGCGCCGCGCCCCGCGCTCCGCCCCGGAGACGAGGGAGTCGAGCCGCGCGAGGGCCTCCGGTCCGAAGGCGCCGCCCCAGCGGTCCAGCAGGGCGCGTGCGGCCGCGGGGTCCGCCCCGGCGCGCGCGGTCACGGCCCGGCCGAGCACGCGGTCCGCCGCAGCGCGCACCTGGCCCTCGCGCTCGGCGTCGTCGTCCGGGCCGAACACGGCCACGTGGCGGACGGCGTCGTCGAGCTCGCGCTCCACGAGGTGCGGCGAGGCGGCGAAGCGCTCGGCGTTGGCCTCGGCCTGGGCCGTGCCCTGGGCCAGGGCCTGCCCGCGCAGGGCCTGGGCCTGGCCGTCCGCGTGCGCGCGCAGCATGGACAGGCCGTCCTCGGTCCGTGGGGCCACGGCCTCCCGGAAGGCCGCGCGCAGCCCGGGATCGCCGAGCTTCCCCGAGATGTCGCGCGAGGCGTCTGCGTACCATCGCTGCGCCAGCCCGGGCAGGTCCAGCGCCGGGGCGCCCTGTCGGGCCAGGGCCTGCTGCTGGAAGGCGGCCTCGCGCTCCTTGAACCTTGCCAGGGCGTCGGCCAGATGGAGCATGAGGCGGACGGGGCCGCCGTCGGCGGTGTCGCCGGACAGGACGTCGCCCCTGCCGGGGTCCTCGAAGCCGTGCGTGCGCGTTCGGGACGTCCCCTGTCCCTGTCCTTCTCGGCTCACGAACTCCATGTCGATTCTCCTTGTCTGCGTCCGGAGCGGTGTCCGGCTCTTGCGTTCATTTGAAGTAGCTGAGGGTCTGCCTGCTTATGTCGCGCAGTCCCTGGCCGAAGCTGCCGAGGGCCTGCTGCCCGTACAGGGAGGCGCGCGAGGCCGCCTGCCCCCCCGCGTACAGGCCGTTCGCCCGGTAGAGCTGGGCGCGGCGCATCAGGTTGTCCGCCGAAACGTCACCCTGCCACTCGGCATCCTCGGCCTTGGACGCATAGTCCGCGGCCACCTGGCCGAGCAGATCCTGGCCCGATCCGTCGTCGTCCAGAAGGTTCAGGCCGCTTTGCGCCATGCGCGTGCGCAGGGCCGATATCTGGCCCGCGCCCTGCCGCAGGGTCTCGTCGCGGTTCTTCTCGCCCAGGGCGCGCTGCGTCTTGGCGTCCTCTTCGGCCTGGGCCGCGTTGGTCTCGGCGAGCTGCCGCTGGTAATCGGCCTGCTGGCGCGCGGCCTTGGCCTGGGCCTGGGACCGGGAGTAGCCCTGGGCCATGCCCACGCCGGTCGAGGCCAGTCCGGCGGCCAGAAGCCAGGGTTCGATTCCGCTCATGGATGGTTCCTCCTGTGCTGTGCGTGTGAAGGGTCCCCTGCGCTTCGTCCCCGCGCGTCCGGCCCTCCGGACCGGCCCGGGACGAGGGCGTAGAGGTGCAGCCGCGCCCCCGGAAGCACTCCGGCCATGCCGGGCTCCAGGGTCTCGCGCGTGAATCCGAGGCGGGCGAGCCAGCGGCGGCCCGCCGCGAAGTCGGCCAGGCACAGGGCCTGCACACGCGTGAGCCCGTGCGCCGCCACGATGGCGGCGAGTCCGCGCCTGGCCGCGCGGTGGAAGGCCAGGGGCAGGCGGTCCACCGCCCGGCCGGTGAGCGCCCAGGCATCGCCCGCGCGGCCGCCGTCCGGCTGCCGCGGGCCGAGCATGATCCCGGCGCAGGCCACGGCCTCCACGCGGCCCGAGGGGCCGTGCGCGAGAAGCGTCAGGGCCGGGCCGCGGGCGGCGAACGCCGCGGCCGACGCAGGATCGCTCCCGGCCGAGCCGAGGAGCGCCCAGGTGCGCCGCTCCGTCTCCCGCGGGGCGAGCAGCGCCAGGTGCTCGGACGCGAAGGGCACGAGCCGGACTGTTTGCCGGACTGTTCGGCAAGCGGTTGGGCGGACGGTTGGGCGGACGGGATCGGGGAGGGTGCAGTGCGCGTTCATCGCTCCATCACCTCCAGCTCCATGATCAGCCCGAGCACGGTCATGGGCAGGGGCTGGTCCTGGCGTACCAGCACGTTGGCCGCCGGGTCGTAGCCGCCGGGCAGGGCCACGCGCTTGTCGCCGGAGAAGAGCGGCACGGCCGTGCCCATGCGGTCGGCCGAGGACCTGAAGCGGATCTCCTGCAGCCTCTGCGCGTCCGGCCCCACCTTGAGGCCCACGGTCTCGTGCAGTCGCACCCAGACGAGGCCCACGCGCCGCGTGCGGCCCTGGCTGGTGCCGCCCTGGTCCTGGATCTCGGGCCGCATGGGCGAGAGGTCCGAGACGTAGCCGAGCCCGGCGTGGACCACGGCCGCGGGCCGCTGCAGCTCGATCTCGCCCGGCCCCCAGGCGCGGCTGGCCCAGGGCGCGGAGGCGGCGTCGCCCACCCTGACCTCCGGCTGGACCATGCCGTCGGCCAGGACCTGCACGGTGGCGCCCTGCAGGTGGGAAAGCCCGGTGAGGAAAGAGGAGAGGCGCGCCCAGTGCGGCGTGGCCGCGTTCTGCAGGGCCGGGGGCGCCGCAGTGCGCAGCCGCACGCGGGCCTGCTCGTCCGAAAGGACCTCCACGACCTCCACCTCGCAAGCCGTGTCCGCGTCCGGGCCGCCGTCCGCGCGCTTGCCGCGCAGGCGGCAGCGCCGACCCGGACCCCAGGCTGCGTCCGCGAAGGGCGCGTGGCCCGAGGCCGTGAGCACGGCCTCGCCGTCCGGGGCGAAGGACTCGGCCGCGAGGGACATGAGGAGCGCCTCGTCCGTGTTCCAGGCGTCGGCGGAGAGCCCGGCGTCCACGAAGAAGGCCGCCTCGGGCAGGCCGCCGCGAAAGACCGGGTCCAGCCGTTCCACGAAGTGGGCGTATTGCCCGGAGCCGGGGCCGTCCGTCTCGCGCCGCACCACGGCCCACAGCGCGTCCTCCCGGCCGCCCGGGATGGCGGCCACGGAGCGCACGAGCCCGGCCGTCTCGTGGCGCGACCAGCCCACCACCTGGTGCTCGCGCAGGTACGTGAGGGCCAGCAGCGCGCCGTCCTCGCGCACGGCCCAGATGATGGAGCAGGGCGACTGCTGGTAGGCCCAGTCCGTGATCGTCTTCTCGCCCAGGATGTGCTCGGAGAGCAGCGAGACGTCCGTGGCCTGGTAGCCGTCCACGTCCAGCGAATAGCGGAACTCGCGCACCACGTTGCCGGGCCGCTGCACGAAGAGCACGGTGTTGCCCACCGTCACCGGGGCCACGCCCGCGGAGCCGTGCGCGGTCTCGCGCGCCACCTCTACGGACATGGGCGAGAGCGGGTCGCCGCCCGAGCCGCACAGCGTCCACTCGCCGCCCACGGTGCCGAAGAGCAGCTTCTTCTGCCCCGGCATCATCCAGACCACCGCGTTCACCCGGTCGGCCGCGATGGTGTAGGTCACGGCGTCGTCGTCCTTGAGCGGGGTGGAGACGTTGAAGTTCTCGTAGTTGGCGGTCTGCGAGCCCCAGAGCTTCTGGGGGGCGTCGCTCGAGGCCGCGAAGAAGAGGCGCTGCTCGAAGAACTGCACGCACGAGGGGTAGCTGCCCTCGGCGTCGAAGGGGTCGCGCAGGGAGGGCGGGGTGTCCGTGACGTCGGGCGACTCCTCGCCCTTGTCGTCGAACCCCGTGCCCTGGGCCTTGCCGATCCAGCCGAAGACCCCGTTCTTCTCGCGGTAGACGTTGTACTCCTTGGCCCCATCGAGCGCGCTCCAGGAGAGGCGCACGTAGTTCGAGGACGAGAGCGCGGCCGGGCCGCTCGCGGTGCTCGCCTCGGCCGAGGGCAGGGACTCCTCCTCGGTCTCGTCCTTCACGCCGGTGATGACGTAGGTGTAGGCCGTGCCCCCGGTCGTGCCCTGGGCCGTCGCAAAAAGGCCCGTGGGCGCGGCCAGCGAGGGGGCGAAGGTCACCTGCGCGAGCCGCCAGTCCGTGTGGCCGTGGCGCGAGAGCTTGTGCGGCGGGTGGGCCGGGTGGACCAGGTACATGACGTCCGCGCTCTGGCAGAAGCGCAGCGCCCGGATGTGCTCCTCGTCGGCGTAGGGCGTGGCGATCTCGTAGGGCGCGCCGTCCCCGTCCAGCACCGGGCCGCCGCCCGCGCCGTCGGCGTCCGCGCCCGCGAAGACCCGCATGCGGCCCTCGCCCTGCGCGCTCACGAAGAACTCGAGCACGTAGGCCGTGTCCGAGGCGACCTCGAAGGGGATGAGGCGCGAGGCCGCGGCGGGGTCGCCGCACTGCGCCACGAAGCGGAGCCCCGGCCTACGGAAGGCCGCGCCGTGCGGCCAGAGGCAGAAGTTCAGGAGCCTGGCGCAGCCCGTGGAGTAGCGCTCCTGGTCCACGCGGCCGTCCATGAGCGGCGAGAGCTCGCCGCTGTTGAAGCTCGTCTGGATCACGGTGACCTGTCCCACGGCTACCTCCTGGCCTCGACCCAGGCCACGGGATCGTCCTTTCCGGGCACGCCCTGGTCCGCGTCGATCTCGCGCGCGTTCCCGATCTGGACCAGGAAGCGCTCGGTCATGCCCTGCTCCAGCCGCTCGCTCTGCATGAGCGGCACGGCCAGCAGCGAGGCCAGCAGGAAGGAGAGGGCGCGCGCGAACGAGGCCGGGAACCTGGCCGCCTCGGAGATGTCGCGCGTGTAGGTCAGGCGCGCCGCGGGCTCGTCCGTGAGGAGCGTGTCGCCCATGATCTCGAAGGGCGCGCCCGTGGAGAGGGCGCGGGCCTTCAGGCAGTCCACGGGCAGGCGGAAGGCCGTGGCCCAGTGCCCGGCCCCGTAGGAGGCGGCGGGCGCGGACAGGGCCGCGAGGTCGGCCGAGGCCGTGGCGAAGGCCCAGTTGTGCGCCTCCAGGAGCTCGCGCCGGGCCGTGGAGAGGTGCAGGCGGCACAGCCCCGCGGCCTTGGAGCGCTCCTCGAGCGCGCTGATGGTCTCGTGGCCGAGGGCGGTCAGGGCCATGTTGCAGACGGCGACGTCGGTGGCCATGGCCTAGCCCTCCCCGCGCAGGGAGATCTCGAAGAGCTCGAGGCTCCCGCGCAGCTCGAGCAGGCTCGCCGCCGCGGGCGGGCGCGGCGCGCCCAGCTCCTTCAGCCTCGACAGCAGGCGGCGGCGCTCGGCCTTTTCGGCCTCGGCCAGGGCCTCGCGCTCGGCCGGGTCCTCTCTGCGCTCGGAGAGCTTCTCGAACAGGGGCGGCACGGCCGCGCCCGCGGGCAGCTCCACGAGCTCGCCCGAGAGGCGCAGGCGCCCCTGGCGGTCCGTGCAGTCCTCGCGCACGCGGTAGGTGACGAGCTTCATGATTCTTTCTCCTTTGGGCCGCCCCGGCCGCCGACAGGAAGGGGGTCGGCGTCCGGGGGGCCCTGGTCAGGGGGTGTCGTCGGTGTCCGGAACCCGGCGCAGCCTGCGCTCGGCGGGTCCCTACCTGGCCAGGTACTCCGGCCAGGCGTCCAGGCTGCCCGCGGCGGCCGCGTCCGTGGTGGAGACGCGGAGCATGGCCTCGGGGGCAAGGTCCGAGGGCACGGCCAGGCGGCAGATCTCCTCGCCCGCGTCGAAGGTCAGCGGCGAGGCCCCGGCCGTGGCCGTGAAGGTCCGGCCCGCAGGGGTGAAGGCCCCGCCGTCCGGGGCGTGGACCAGGGTCACGGTCAGGCTCTTGCCCGCGGCCAGGCTCACGTCGTCGGCGGCGGCCACCACCACCTCGAGGGCGCCCTGGGTGGCGGAGAGGTCCCTGGACCCCTGGTTGCCGTCGGCGACGGCGTTCTTGGGCAGGGGCTGGGCCTTGGCCAGGTAGTCGTCGTGTGCCGTGAGGCGCTGCTTGTACATCTGCGTGCTCCTTTGGTTCTCGGGGTTAGAGGCTCACGGCCGCCTCGGTGGCCTCGAGGAAGTTGTAGGAGGTGACGATGGGGATGCCGTTCCAGGCCTCGAAGGTGCGGTTCAGGTCCTTGCTGGCGGGCAGGGTCTGCAGGCTGCCCATGCCGGGCGTGGCGCCGTCGCCGCCCTTGTAGCGGTTGAGGAAGTTCTTGCAGCGCATGTGCATGAAGAGCTTCGTGTCCGTGTTGTCGGCGCGGACCATGGCCAGCAGGTCGTCCACCTGGGCGGCCGTGGGCACGTGGTCCGGGTTGATGTTCACGATGGCGGCCACGGTGCGCGGGTCCGCGATCTGGATGCCGAAGTAGCCCTTGAGCCGCATGCCGTAGACCAGCACGCCCTGGGCGTTCTTGTAGAGCCCGCCGTTGTTCAGGGGCTGCACGTCCAGCAGGCTGCCGCGCTTGAAGCCCTCGGGGCTGTAAAGGCCGCAGGTCACGCCGGGCTCGAAGCGCACGGCCAGGATGGAGTAGCCGTCGTCGCTTTCGGCCCCGGCGGACATGACGCGGCCCTGGTCAAGGGCGAAGGCGCGGAAGTTGTCGTAGAGGATCTTCTTCTCCGCGCTCATGCCCGAGGCGCGCAGGATGGCGTCCATCTTCTTGGTGAAGTACTGCTCCTTGCCGCCGAACATGCGCGCCTTGTCCTCGGGCACCTCGATCTCGCCGCCCATGATGGACAGGTCGACCTTCTTCAGGTCCGCGTCCGCGCTGACCAGGGGCAGGGGGGCGTTCAGGTCCACGAAGCCCGCGCCGGTCACGCGCGAGACGTCCTCGTAGGCGTTCCACAGGCCGTGGCTGGCCTCCTCGAAGGGCAGCGCGTCCAGGATGGGGGCCTTCTCGGTGAGGGCGTCCACCTGCTTGGGCTGCTTGCGCGCGAACTGGACGGCCAGTTCCTTGAGCGTGGTCATGCTCATCTAGTCTTCTCCTCGTTGTGCGCGTCGAAACGCGTCGGTGACGAATGCGATGGTGGTCATCTCCTCTGAGCGCCGCGGCCCGGCCCCGCCCTGAAGCAGCGAGTCCTCGGCCACGTGGTCCCCGAACCAGCGCAAAAAGCGCATGAATTCGGGCGAGCCCTGGGCGACGCCACCGGCCCATGCCGTGAAGCCGGGCAGCCTGTTCTCCACGTACGCGGCGGCGCTCTGCGCCGCGCGCACGCCCCGGGCGTAGTCGCGGCCCCAGTCCGCGCGCAGCTCCCGCTCGCAGCGCGCGGCCCACTCGGCCTGGGCCGTGAGCGTGGCCTCGGCCTGGAAGGCCGCGAGCCTGGCCGCGAGACCGGGCGCGATGCCCTCCCTGGCCGCGAAGCCGCGAAACGAGTCCACGAGCCCCTCGTCGGGCGCGAAGCCTTCGGGAAAGGCGAAGTCGTAGTCCTCGGGGGCGTAGGCGGCGCCTTCGGAAGGGCCGCCCGCCCCATTCTCCGCGACCTCGCCGCCGTCCTCGGGTCCCAGCGGGTCCAGGAGCACGTTGCGCGGCCCCATCTGCCGCCCGGCGGTATGCTGCGCGGGGGATGCGGAGGCCGAGGCCTCCGCGCTCCCCGCGCCGACGGTCCGGCCGGTCTCGTCCCCGCTTCCGGGTGCGGCCTGCGGCGGGGTGGCGGTCTCCAGTCCGGGTGTCTCCATTCTCATCTCCTCCTTGTCTTTTCCCTGCTCCGCCCGGCTTCCCGGGCCTGGGCGCGGGCGGCCAGGGTCATGAGTTCCAGGTATTTGCGGGGCTGGGCCATGGCCAGCTCGGCCTCGCGCTCGCGGGCGTAGTCGGCCAGCGCCGCGTTGGCGTAGACCTGCGCGCCGGGCACGAAGACCTGGCCCGAGGCCAGGGCCTGCTCGCGCCAGTGCCAGAAGACGCGAAGCCCCGCGCCCGAGGGCAGCTCCATGACCTCCCGGCAGTCGGCCATGAGCCGTGCGAAGCGGGCCTCGGCCTCGCGGGCCGCGGCGTCGCACGTCTCGGCCAGGCCGAAGGGATCGTCGTCCGGCGCCTCCTCGGAGCGGGCCAGCGCGGCGTCCAGGCCGGAGAGCAGGTAGAGCTCGAGCTCGCGTTCGGTGTCCGGATGCATGGCCTAGCTCCCCTCCTTCGCCTGCGCGGCGGGCAGACCGGCGGGAGCTGCGGCGCCGAGGACCCGGCCGAGGTTCCGAGCCAGCCCCTGGTCCAGGGCCTCGGCCCGCCGCCTGGCGCGCAGCCTGGCCACCTCCTCGTCCGGCCGCACGATGCCCGCGGGCACGCCGGTGATCAGCGAGAGCTCGTCCAGGGCCTGCTCGAAATCGATCTTGTCGAGCACCTCGTGCTCGGCCGCGGCCATCTGTCCGGCCACGGAGAGGAGCTGCATGATGGACTGCGAGCCCGAGAGCTTCTGGGCCTGGGAGAGCATGGACACGTACTCGACGCGCATGCGGCCGCCGGAGAGCAGGTAGCCGGTCATCTCCGGCGGGGGCGGGGGCACGAGCCCGGCGCGCTCGGCCAGGGAGAAGCAGCGCTCCACCAGCGGGTCCAGCAGCTCGGACTGCAGCCGCTCCACGATGGGGCCGAGCATGAGCAGCTTCTCGGCCTGCTTCTCCATGATCTCCGTGGCCGTGACGCCCGAGCGCTCCATGCCCGAGATCATCAGGAAGAGGTCGTTGTAGAAGCCCTCCTTGACCTGGCGGCGCACGTCCTCGATCACGGCCGTGACCTCGGCGATGGACACGCGCGACTCGTAGAGCGGGGCCAGCCCCTCGGCCTGCTGCGGGTTCACGTAGTTCTGCCCGCCCGGCACGAGGTTCAGCCTCTTCGCGAACTTCGAGGGCACGCGCATGGGCGGCCGAAGCCCCAGGTGCACGGCCTGCAGCCGCCCCTTGGCCATCTCCTGCAGCATCTTCACGTCGGGCAGCACGGTCATGCCCGGGCCGCGGCCGTACTCCTCGGCGCCGGTCACGTCCCAGCGGGGGCAGAGGAAGGGGAAGGCGTCGAAGCCGCCCTCGTGCAGCACCGCGTCCTCGTCCGCACCGGCCGCGCGGGCCTCGAAGACGAGCGATTCGAAGGGCTTTTCGAGCGCCGGGACGAGGCCGTCCCGCCCGGCCGCCGCCCCCTCGCGCGGGCGCACCAGGTGGACGATCTCCACCGGGTCCTGCTCGCGCCGCGTGCCCAGCATGGCCAGCACGGCGCGGCTGAGCCTCTGCGCGCCGAAGCGCTCGGCCAACTGCCCGGCAGTGAGTTCGCGGCGCACGGCCACGGTGCCCACGCGGCCCAGGTGGTCGCAGGACCAGGCGTATTCGCCGAAGGTCAGGGTGCGGAAGCGCACGGCGCGCTCGTCGTCCGCCTCGCAGAAGAGGCAGGCCGAGCCGAAGCCGCCGAGCTCCAGGTAGAGGCCGTGCACGCACTGGTAGAAGTTGGAGCGGGCGAGCACCGCGTAGAGGGCGCGCTCGGCCGCATCCAGCCAGTCGCGCACCGGCCCCCACTCGCGCAGCTCCTTGTCGCGGGTTCCCAGGCGGAACCAGGGCTTGGCCGGGCTTGTGAGCCCGCCCATGAGGCCCGCGGCCATGATCTGGCAGGCGCGCGTGGCCGTGGAGTCGATGATCCGGCCCATGCGCTTGCCGCCCGGGTCGCTCTCGCGGCCGCCCTCGCGGCCCGGGAAGCGGCCCTTGTCCGGCAGCACGTAGTCGGCCACCTCGCGCAGGTGGTCGTCCCAGGGGGCGCGCCGGTCCTCCAGCGTGCGCACGAGGGCGCGCGCATCGGCAAGGCGCCGTGCGGGATCGGAAGGGGAGGTCTGGGTGGTCATGCGGGCCTCCTATTCGCCGAGCAGGTTCTTGCGGCCCACGGACGCGCCGTTCATGCCGGTCCCCGCGAGCAGGGTGCCCGCGCGGCCCGCGGCCAGGCGGGCGGCGCGCTTCTGCTTCTCGCGCGCCTCCTTCATGGCCGCGGTTTCGCCGCTGTCCACCTCCTCGGGCAGTTGCACGGGTTCGGTCTCGGCGACGGGCAGGGGCGCGCTGGGCGCGGGGGACGAGGGCGGCGAGAAGAAGCTACCCATGGAAAACCTCCTTTCGGGTCAGGCAGGAGAGGGCGAGCCCTTCCAGGCGGTCCTCCGCTGCGATGTAGGCCGCGCCCGGCAGGACCCCGATGGTCCGAAAGCCGAGCTTCCGCCCCAGGCGGATGGCGGCCAGGTTGGATTCGGGAAGCAGGCCGTAGATCGTCTCGAAGACGCGCTCGCCCCGCTCGTCGCGGACCGCGAGCAGGAAGCGGGCGAACTGCCGGGCCAGGGGCAGGGCGTGGCGCCGCGCGTGGCGGAAGAAGCAGAAGTGCAGGCGCACGGCGCGGCCGGTCTGGTCCGAGAGCCAGGCGAAGGCCGAGGGCCTGCACGAGTCCTCGGGCCAGGCGGCGTAGAGCGCGCGCTCGGGCGAGAGCATCAGGCGGCAGAAGGTCTCGGCGTCCGTGACTTGGCCCTCGTAGAAGACGGTGGACACGAGGCCGTCGTCGACGAGCATGTCCCAGAGCTGCAGCGCGATCTCGCGCGCCAGGGCCGGGTCGTGGCCGTCGCGGCCGATGAGGTAGACGGTGTGGTTCATGCGAACATCTCGTAGTCGTGGTCGGCCGCCTCGCCGCGCGGGCCGGGCCCCCACCCGGCGCCCGCGAGCGGGGCTTCGGCCGGGCGCAGGTCGGGCGGGGTGGGGCGGGCCGCGTCCTCTCCGGACACGACGAGGTAGCGGGTTGCATCCATGAGGTGGTCGCGTTCCTTGACCACCCGGCCTTCTGTGTCGCGGCGGTAGAGGCGGTATTCCGAGAGCCAGCCTGCGAGGCTCGCGAAGATCTTCAGGCGGCCCGTGGAGAGCAGGCTCCAGACGCGGTAGATGCCCGCCTCCACGGCGTTCTCCGCGCACGAGAGCTCCAGGCCGAGCCCCTGGTAGATGGCGAGCAGGCTCCTCCCGTCCGCCTGGGAGCGGCCCCGGCTGGCCGGGTCGATGACCCCCGCGATCCACTCGCCGCGCGCGCGGACGGCCTGGGCGTGCACCTCGGGCTCGGCCAGGCCGCGGTAGTGCTCGGCGTAGAGGTAGAGCACCGCGCCCGCGCGGTCCCAGGCGCCCCACACGGCCGCGGTCCGGTTCCAGCCCACGTCCAGGCCGAAGGCGCGCGGCCAGTGGGCCGGGATCTCGAAGGGCGCCACCGTGATCTCGGTCTCGGGCACCGGATAGATGGCGCCCGCGCCGAGCTGCGGCACGCCCCTGGCCCGGGCCTCGCGCTGGTGCGGCGGGATCTGCGCGAAGAGCTCGGCCTTCTGCGCGGGCGAGAGGTGCGGCACGTCGTCCCAGGTGGCGGTCACCAGGTACTTGCCGGGCGCGACCAGAGGCATCAGCGGGCCTCCGTCGCCGGAGCGCGGGACGGCGCGGCCGGGGGCGGGCAGGGCGGCAGGGCCTGGGCCGGGGCGCCGCCGTCGCCGTTCCCGTCGTCGCCGCCCGGCAGCTTGCCGCCGGGCAGGAAGGAGAGGACCACCTCGGAGAGCCCGAGCAGCGGGGTGAAGGTCAGGAGCACCAGGCCGTCCGTGGTCATGGTGCGCATCAGGCACTCGGCGTAGACGTCCAGCGGCGGCTCCTCGTCCAGCCAGATGACGTCCTGCTCCGTGCCCTGAAACGCCCGGCGCTTCTGGTCGTAGGACTTGAACTTGAGCCACGAGGTGCCGCCCGAGGCGTGGCGCACGGCCACGCGCTCCACGGCGTCTGCCACCGAGCCGCCCCGGCGCACCACCGAGACGATGGCCCGCTTCGGCACGAGGCCGGTGCCCGGCGCGTCCGGCGGGCCGAGCAGCTTCTTCTGCAGGATCTCGCGCACGGACTCGGCCGTGTCGCCGCAGGCCCAGGCGCGCACCGGCCGGGCGAAGCGGCGGCCCTCCCACCAGGCCGGATAGAGGCCGGTCAGGTGCAGCGTGAGCTCGAAGCCGCCCACGCCCTCGGTCTTGCCCACGCGGTTCGCGGCCAGCATGAGGCGCTGGCGGCACGCGGCCCCGGCGCGGAAGAACTCCAGGTGGCGCGGATAGAGCGCGCGCCTGAGCGGCCCCTTGTCCGGGTAGTAGGCGGCGATGGTGTTCTCGGCCCGCACGCGGGCCTTGGCCGCGAGCAGCCGGAGCCGCTCGCGCTTATTCGCCAAGCTGGCGTTCGAGCTCGCGGATGCGGGCATCGATCTCCTCCTCGGAAAGATTTGCGGACAGATCGTCGGGATCGGCCGCGCCGCCGTCGGCCTCGCCCTGGCCCCAGAGCCCGGGCCTGCGGCGCGAGAGCCAGAGCTTGAGCGCCTGGAAGTCCGGGGGCAGGCGCTTCTTCACCACGCGGCGCTCGCGGACCTCCTCGCAGAGGCTGCCGTCCTCGCCGCGCACGGGCGCGGTCTTGACCGTGGTCTCGGTGCAGGTGAGGCCGAGCGCCTTGGCCAGGAGCATGCGCTCGGCCCGCGCGTCCGCGTTGCCCCGGCCGCGCGCCACGGCCGCGGAAAGCTCCGGCCGCGCGGCGCGCCACTCGCAAAAGCCCGCCGGATCCAGGCCGAAGAGCTCGGCCAGGTCGCGCTCGGAAAACCCCTTGCGCGCCGCGACCTCGGCCATGCGCGCGTAGTCCCTGCGCCAGGCCGGGGCGGAGCGGGGAAGCGCGCGGGTCGGGGCGGACATCAGCGTCCCCCCAGGCGCGCCGCGAGCCACTGTCCGGCCAGGGCCAGGCCGCAGCCGAGCAGCGAGGCCCAGGCGAAGAGCCGGGCCTGCCCGCGCTCCAGGGCGGACAGGCGGCGCTCGCACTGCTCGATGCCGGTGGAGAGGGCGTCGATGCGCCGGGCGCGGTCGCGGCAGCGCTCCACGAGCGCGGCCTTGACCTCGGAGAGGCCGACCAGGATGTCGCCCTGGCCCTGGCGCAGGGCCTCGATGGCCTCCCAGAGCTCGCGGATGTCCTCGCCGCTCACGGCCGGCCTTCCCCGCGAAGCCCGGCCATGACGCCGCGCCAGCCGCCGATGGCGGCGGCGCGCACCCGGCGGATGAGCGCCGCGATCCTCGCCCCCGCGCCGCGCGCGGCCCGTGCGGGCAGGGACAGGACGGCGCGGGCCGGGGACGCGAGGCGGGCCCGTGCGCTTTTCAGGAGGCGGCAGGCGGTGGCCGGGGACCGGCGCGCCAGGTCGGAGAGGGCGGAAAGGGTCTGCCGGACGATGTTCATGACGCCCTCCCGGCGTTCGCGCCGAAGTTCAGCCGCACCGCGCCCTTGTCGAAGGCGCTGCGGCCGATGAAGTAGTAGCCGTAGACCCAGCCGCCCATCTCGGTCAGGGCGCGCAGCTTGTCCCCGGCCACCTCGGGCGCGAACACGGCGACGACGACGCCGAGCGTGAGGCCGACGAGGCAGAGCGGCCGGACGTTCTTGGCCAGCCAGGAGTCGGACTTCATGTCCGCCTCGTGGCGGCGCGTGAGCTGTTCCGAGAGCCCCATGTTCACTCCGGCCCAGAGCTTCTCGAACTCCAGGGCCTGCTGCCTGTCGGCCTTCAGCGCCGCGATGGCCGCGGCCGGGTCCGAGGCGCCGGTGACGCGCTTGGCCAGCTCGGCCGCGGTCTCGGCCACGCGGCTGACGTCGGACTTCTCGCCGGTCAGCCACTTGGCGATGGTCGGGACCACCGAGGCCAGCCCCGCGATGATCGTGATCGGGTCCATGTGCTTCTCCTTGTTGCTGTCTCGGGACGCTGTCCCGGGGGACGGCCCCGCGCCGTCCGCGGGCAGGCTCCGCGCCGTTCGCGCGGGCGCTTCGCGGCGGTCCGGCGGGCCGTTCGGGCACCGCCTTCGGGGCCGTCCCCCTCGTCGCGGCCAAGTCTAGGGCCGGGAAAAGGGGCGGGGCGCGTGGGGGCGCTGCCGGGCGCATGGGGGCGCGTCCGGGGTCTTGACGCGCTTTGCGGCCAAAGGTCCGGGAGAGAGGATGAAGAGGGAATCCGGGGAGTTGCCTGACGAGAAAAGAGTCAATTCTGGCGCACCCGAGGGTGCATATTTTATCGAATTATTTCAATGTGATGTACGTGACGCGTGGCCACCGGTCTGGTGCCGATCAAAAATATATTGTAAAATCAATTTGTTATCGTAAAAACGCTCAAGCCGGGGCCGGTGAAATTTTTTCCGCCGTCCGCCCGATGGCAGCTCGATGCCCGCCCGATGGCCCGTCCGTCGCCCGTCCGATGCAGGTCCTGACCTCGCCGGACCGCCCGGTCCTGTTCATCCCTCTTTCCGCATTTCCCGTGGTCCCGGCGGCTTGGTTTTTGGCGGGCGTTCGTGTACGTTCCCGTAATTTGCCGGACAGAACTTCTTACGGGGACAGGGAGAGTGCTATGGAGCAGTCCAAGCTGGGCATGCGCGTGCGTAATTTTCGTGAAAAGGCAGGCCTCTCCCGCGAGGAGCTGGCCGAAAAGGCCGGGATGGCGGAGAAGTTCATCGCGGCCCTGGAAGAGGAGGACGCCTACACCTCCCTCACTCCCCTCCTGAAGGTCGCGCGCGCCCTGGGCGTCAGGCTCGGCACCTTCCTCGACGACATGAACTCGGTCGATCCCCTGATCGTGCGCGCCGCCGACCGCCATCCCGAGCTGGTCACGCACTCCGGCGCGGGCGGGCGCGAGGCCGTGAAGTTCTATTCCCTGGGCCGGGGCAAGTCCGACCGCCACATGGAGCCCTTCGTGGTCGAGCTCCTGCCCGAGGAGCAGCAGGACCTCTCCTCCCACCAGGGCGAGGAGTTCATCATCGTGGTATCCGGCCGCGTGCAGGTGAAGTACGGCAAGGAGGAGCACGTCCTCGAGCCCGGCGACAGCCTCTATTTCAACTCCATCGTGCCCCACTACATCGGCACGGCAAACGAGCAGCCGGCGACCATCTACGCCGTGCTCTACTTCCCGGAGTAGGCCATGAAGGCGCGTCCCGACGTCCGCGAAATAACGCTGGGGCAGATCCTCGACGAGACCGTGGCCCGGGTGCCGGACAACGAGGCCCTGGTCTACGTGGATCGCGACTTCCGCCTGACGTGGCGCGAGTTCGCGGCCCTGGTGGACCGGCTGGCCAAGGGCATGATGGCGCTGGGCGTGCAGCGCGGCGAGAAGGTGGCCGTGTGGGCCACCAACGTGCCCTACTGGGTGGCGCTGCAGTTCGCCACGGCCAAGATCGGCGCCGTGCTGCTCACGGTGAACACCAACTACAAGAGCGAGGAGCTGCGCTACCTGCTCTCCCAGAGCGAGTGCGAGAACCTCTTCCTCATCGACGGATACCGCGACACCGACTACGTGCGCGTGGTCAACGAGCTGGTGCCCGAGCTGCGCACGAGCGAGCGCGGACGCCTCGATTCCGCCTCCTTTCCGCACCTGCGCCGCGTCTTCTTCATGGGGCCTGAGAAGCACCGCGGCATGTACTCCATGCCCGAGCTGCTCTCCCTGGCCGCCATGACCGGAAAGGACGAGTACCAGGCCCGCCAGGACGAGCTCGATCCCCACGACGTGGTCAACATGCAGTACACCTCGGGCACCACCGGGTTTCCCAAGGGCGTCATGCTGACCCACGTGGGCATCGGAAACAACGGCTACTGGATCGGCGCCAACCAGCTCTTCACGGACAAGGACCGGGTCTGCATCCCGGTGCCGCTCTTCCACTGCTTCGGCTGCGTGCTCGGCGTGCTGGCCTGCGTGAACCACGGCGCGACCATGGTCATCCTCGAGACCTTCAAGCCGCTGGACGTCATGGCCGCCATCGACCAGGAGTCCTGCACCGCGCTCTACGGCGTGCCCACCATGTTCATCGCCGTGCTCGACCACAAGCTCTTCGAGCGCTTCGACTACTCCTCCCTGCGCACGGGCATCATGGCCGGTTCGCCCTGCCCGGTGCCGATCATGAAGAAGGTCATGGAGCTCATGAACATGCGCGAGATCACCATCTGCTACGGGCTCACCGAGTCCTCGCCGGTGATGACCCAGACGCGCACCAACGACTCCATCGCCAAGCGCACCGAGACCGTGGGCAAGGCCATGCCCGCCGTGGAAGTCAAGGTCGTGGACCCCGAGACCGGCAAGGAGTGCGCTCCGGGCGAGCAGGGCGAGGTCTGCTGCCGCGGCTACAACGTCATGAAGGGCTACTACAACCAGCCCGAGGCCACGGCCGAGGCCATCGAGCCGGACGGCTGGCTGCATTCCGGCGACCTCGGCACCATGGACGAGGACGGCTACCTGGCCATCACCGGGCGCCTGAAGGACATGATCATCCGCGGCGGCGAGAACATCTACCCGCGCGAGGTGGAGGAATACCTCTACACCGTGCCGGGCGTGGCCGACGTGCAGGTCGTGGGCGTGCCCTCGAGCAAGTACGGCGAGGAGGTCGCGGCCTTCATCATCCCCAGGCCCGGCGTGGACCTCGCGCCCGAGGACGTGCGCGACGCCTGCCGCGGCAAGATCGCCTGGCACAAGATCCCCAAGTTCGTGGCCTGCGTGGACAACTATCCCATGACCGCCAGCGGGAAGGTGCAGAAGTACAAGCTGCGCGAGCAGGCCGCCGAGCTCTTCCCCGAGGCCATGAAGTAAGGAACCGCACAAGGAGCTGTCTTCGATGGACGACGTCTACAAGGAGATATCCCCGCGCCTGAAGGCCCTGCGCGACGCCGTGGGCATGAGCGTGGAGGAGCTGGCGGAGAAGACCGGGACGAGCGTGGCCGACGTGGCCCGCTACGAGACCGGGGAGCACGAGATTCCCGTGAGCTTCCTCTTCGCCGCGGCCAAGGCCTGCGGGGTGGACACCACGGTGCTCATCTCGGGCGGCGATCCCCACCTGCGCTCCTACACCGTGGTGCGGAAGGGCGAGGGGCTGTCCGTGGACCGCCGCAAGACCTACGACTACAAATCCCTGGCCTACCGCTTCGCGGGCCGGAAGATGGAGCCCTTCCTGGTCACCGTCCCGCCCAAGGACGTGAAGGCCCTGGACTTCAACTCCCACTCCGGACAGGAGTTCATCTACGTGGTCGAAGGCCGCCTGGAGATCCACATGGGAGACACGCCCGTGGCCCTCGAGCCCGGCGACGGCATGTACTTCGACTCGCACACCCCGCACGCCCTGCGCGGACTGGACGGCAAGCCCGCCAAGTTCGTCGACGTCATCATCTAGGGAGTCCGCCGTGATCGAACGCCTCAACCCGTCCTCCTACGAGGAATTCCGCGAGCAGTTCCGCCTGCCCGTGCCCGACGACTACAACTTCGCCACGGACTTCCTGGACGAGATGGCCCGCATCGAGCCCGAGAAGCTGGCCATGGTCCACGTGGACGACGCGGGAAACCGCCGCGAGTTCGACTTCGGCTTCTTCGCGGACGAGTCCAGGCGCCTGGCCTCGGCGCTCGCCGCCAAGGGCCTCGCCAAGGGCGACCGGGTCATGCTCATCCTCTACCGCCGCGTGGAGTGGTGGGTGGCCATGCTGGCCCTGCACCGCCTGGGCGCGGTGGCCGTGCCCTCGCCCTCGCTGCTGACCAGGAAGGACATCGAGTTCCGCATCAACTACGCCAAGATCAAGGGCTGCATCGTGGAGAACACGGTGGCCGACCGCGTGGAGGCCGTGCGCTCCGCCTGCCCGAGCCTCGCCTGCCTGGTGCAGGTGGAGGGCAGCGCGCCCGCGGGCTGGTCCGACTACACGGCCATGTGCGCCTCGGCCTCGCCCGAGTTCGTGCCGCCCGTGCCGGTGGGCGGCTCGGATCCGCTGCTCGTCTTCTTCACCTCCGGCACCACCGGCATGCCCAAGATGGTGGAGCACACCCACACCTATCCCCTGGGCCACTTCACCACCGGCGTGTACTGGCACAACCTGGGCGAGACCGACCTGCACCTGACGCTGGCCGACACCGGCTGGGGCAAGGCCGTGTGGGGCAAGTTCTACGGCCAGTGGATGGCCGGTGCCGCGGTCTTCACCTGGGACTTCCGCGGCAAGTTCGATCCCGCCCGCCTGCTCGAGCTCCTGGCCGAGCACGAGGTGACCTCGTTCTGCGCGCCGCCCACGGTCTACCGCTTCCTGGTGCGCCAGGACCTGAAGAAATACGACCTTTCGGCCCTGCGCCACTGCACCACCGCGGGCGAGCTCCTGAACGACTCGGTCTTCCACGCCTGGAAGGAGGCCACGGGGCTCGCCATCTACGAGGGCTACGGCCAGACCGAGACCGTGCTGCAGCTGGCCACCCTGCCGTTCATGACCCCCAAGCCGGGCAGCATCGGCAAGCCCGCGCCCGGCTGGGAGATCGCCCTCCTGGACGAGGACGGCAAGCCCTGCCCCCCGGGCGTGGAAGGCGAGATCTGCGTGCGCGTCGACAAGGGCAGGCCCACGGGACTGTTCACCGGCTACCTCGACGAGCCGGGCAAGACCTTCAAGGTCATGGACGACCGCTTCTACCACACCGGCGACAAGGCCTGGGTGGACGAGGACGGCTACTACTGGTTCCTCGGCCGCACCGACGACCTCATCAAGTCCTCGGGCTACCGCATCGGGCCCTTCGAGGTCGAATCCGCCCTGGTCAGCCACCCCGCCGTGGTCGAGGCCGCCGTGACCGGCGTGCCCGACGCCGAGCGCGGCCAGGCGGTCAAGGCGAGCCTCGTCCTGGCCCCGGGCTTCGAGCCGTCCGACGCCCTGACCAAGGAGCTGCAGAATCACGTCAAGTCGATCACCGCGCCCTACAAGTACCCGCGCGTGGTCGAGTACGTGGCCGAGCTGCCCAAGACCATCTCCGGCAAGATCAAGCGCGCCGAGATCCGCGAGCGCGACGAGGGCAAGGGCGCCTAGGCGCCCGCCCCTTCCGCCTCCGGACATGACGAGCGCTCCCGAGGACGCCGTGCGCGTCAGGCCCTACGATTCCGGGGACGAGGAGGCCGTGGTCGCCCTGTGGGGCGAGTGCGGCCTCCTCGTCCCGCACAACGACCCCCGCCGCGACATCGCCCTCAAGCTCGCCTTCCAGCCCGAGCTCTTCTTCGTGGCCGAGGCGGAGGACGGGAACGGGCGTACCCGCGTGGTGGCCACCTGCATGGCGGGCTACGAGGGGCACCGGGGCTGGCTCAACTATCTGGCCGTGGACCCCGCCCTGCGGGGCCGGGGCATCGGCCGGGCCGTGGTGGCCCATGCCGAGGCGGCCCTGCGCGCCCTCGGCTGCCCGAAGATCAACCTTCTGGTGCGGCGCTCCAACGAGCAGGTCGTGGGATTCTACGAACGCCTCGGCTTCGAGGTCGCGGACCTCGTCTTTCTGGGCAAGCCGCTGCGCGGGCAGGGGGAGAGGAAATGAACGAGGCCCTGCGCTCGGCCTGGGACGAGGCCGTCTGGTACAATTTTTCCGGCCGCCCGCCATCCGGGGACGACCTTGCCGGGCGCGCCGTGGCCGTGCTGGCCTTCGCCTTCGATCCCGCCGGGCTCCTCGCCTGGCGCATGCTGAACGACCTGGCCGACTGCCTGGGGCCGGGCCTCGTGCCCGTGGGCCTTCTGGTGCCGCGCCTGCCCGAGGAGGCGGAACGCGAGCACGTGCGCAAGTCGCTGCGCCGTTTCGCCGTGCCCTGGCCCGTGGCCGACGACTCCTCGGGGCGCCTGCGCGAGGCCGTGGGCGGCCTTGGGCGCGGCGAGCTGCTGCTCTTCGGCCCCTCCTCTGCGGGCGAGGCGCGCGGCCTCTCCTGGCGCGGCCCCATGCCCGACCGCCTGGCCCTGGCCGAGCTCTTCAAGCCCTGGCTCGCGGGCGGCCTCCTGCACCGGTCCCCTTTCCCCCTCGCGCCCGAGGAAGAGCTGCGCCACGACGACGTCCTGCACTTCCCCGAGGCCGTGGAGGCGCGCGGCGGCCGCGTCTTCGTCGCCGACACCGGCGCGCACCGCGTCATCGCCGCGCGGATCCCGGGCGAGGAGCCCCTCGCCGAGGTCGAATGGGTCGCGGGCGGACAGCGCGGCCTGGCGGACGGCCTCCTGGCCGAGGCCCGCTTCGACTCCCCGCGCGGCCTCTCCCTCTCGCCCGCGGGCGACGTGCTCTACGTGGCCGATACCCTGAACCACGCCGTGCGTGCCGTGGACCCGGCCGAAGGGAGCGTGCGCACCGTGGCCGCGGGGCTGCGCCTGCCCTGGGACGTGGCCGTGTGCGGCACCGTCCTGTGCGCCGCCCTGCCGCTCGAGGACCGCATCGTGCGCATCGACCCCGCAACGGGCAGGCACGAGACCCTGGTCGAGACCGGGGAGCCCCTGGCCCTGGCCTGCGACGGGACCAGGCTGTGGTGGATCGGAGCGGACGGGGGGCTCGGCTGGTGCGAGCCCATGGGCGGAGCAACGGACATGGCCGTGGGCAGGCCCGCCATGCAGCGGCCCGTGCGCGGCCCCGGCGGGCTGGCCTTCCTGGCGCAGGAGGGCGTGCTGTGCGCCTGCGAGGTCGCGGCCAACGCCCTGCGCCGCCTGGACGTCGCCTCCGGAGGCGTGCTGCCCCTCGCGGGCAAGGGGAGGGGCTACGTGGACGGTTCGCGGCCCCGCTTCTTCTCGCCCCTGGGCCTCGCGGGCATGGGCCGGACGATTTTCGTGGCCGACTGCTTCAACCACGCCCTGCGCGCGGCCAATACCGGGGGCCAGGCGGGCACTCTCACCCTCTTCTCATCAGGCCGCTGAAACGGCCTCATCTGCGGCGTCGCTGCAAAAAGTTCAAGCCCTCGCGTAGGTGAACTACGCGTCGGGCCTGAACTTTTTTGGCTCCTTGCATCTGAGGCCGTTTGAGCGGCCTGAGAGGAGGGAGGGCGGGGCGGGGGGGGAGCCTACGCAGCCCGTTCGGGTGCGGGGCGGAAGTGGGCCATGACGCGCTTGACCGGCTCCACCACCAGCCTGAGCCAGGAGTGGAGGTTGACCTCCACCACGGCGGGCGGCGGCACGGTGGCGGGCAGCGAGCAGGTCAGCTCGGCCACGTCCCCGACGTCCGGAATGAAATTCTTCGCCTCGGCCAGAACGGCCTCGGCCCTGTCCTCCTGTCCCAGGATGCAGTACGCCCGCGCGAGGCAGGTGACCACCGGACGGCTGTCCGGCGTGAGCCGCGCGGCCTTGCGCCAGGCCAGCACCGCCTCGGGCTGGTCCTCGCGCTCCCAGAGCAGCTTGCCGAGCTCGTAGTAGGGGTTGGCGATGCGGCCGCCCTGTTTCAGCACCTCGCTGAGCAGCGAGCGCACGTCCAGGAACCTGTCCTGTTCGGCCAGGCAGCGCGCCGCCTTGTCCATGTACTCGGTATATTTGTCCCGCCGCCCCTTGCCGAGCCATGCCCTGCCGAGCCCCTCGTAGGCCTCGGCCGAGGCCGCGTTGATTCCCAGCGCCTTGTGAAAGGCCGCGATGGCCGAGTTGTACCGCCCCGCGACGAGGTGTCCCATGCCGGACTCGAGCGCCGCGCGCGCGAGGCTCGCCGGGGTGGCGGCCCGGGCCGCGGCCCCGGCGTCCAGCGGCACCAGGGCGCCTTCGGCTCCCTCCCTGACCGCGCGGCGCGAAGCCGCGGCAGCCGAGCGCATGGCCCTCGCCCGGGCCAGGAGCATGGCCGAGACGTCCGGCGTGCGCGCGTTGCGCACCGCGAGCCGCATCTGCCGCGCAAGGGCCTCCTGCGAGTAGGGCCGGACCACGTAACCGTGGCAGCCCGCGCCGATGGCGTCCAGGATGTCGAGGCGGGAGGACTCGCGTGCCGCCATGACCACGGGCACGCCCGCGAAGCGCGGGTCCGAGCGCAGCAGGCGCACCAGCTCCACGCCCGACATGTCCGCCAGGCGGCTGTCGCACAGCACGAGATCCGCGCCGTGCTTGGCCAGATGCGCCAGCACCGCCTCGCCGCTGTCCAGCGAGACCACTTGCGTGGCGCCCGCGCGCGCGGCCATGTGCCGGTCTGTGCGGCCGTGTCCCTCGTGGCCCGTGCCGATGAGTACCGTCCCGATCCTGCGTGCCATGTGCTCACTCCTTGGCGGCAAAAAACTCCTCCACGCGTCATGGATAGCAGGATCAGTGCCAGGAGCGAGGTTCGCGTCGCGCGGGCCGGTCCGGGGAAGGAGGCGTTCCCGTGGTTTCCGCGCTCTTTCGGCCCCTGCCGTGTGCGGGAGCGGCCGCCGAGAACGTCTTCGCGAACCCGGGCTACCCCGGGCCAACCCGGTGCGAATCGTTCGGGAAACGACGGAAGACAAGTCGGTTCGGGCGTTTCAGGGCGAGGGGACGGGGCCTTGGATGCAAGGGCGAGGCCCTTCCCATCCATCCACCATTCTTTACTTTCCCTCACCAGGGAAGTCCCTTTGCGACAAAAAAAGACCCGGTCCGTACGCCGGACGCGGGTGCGAGTCCGCGCCCGGCGGCGTGATGCGGCGCAATCTTGTCGTGAAGAGGAGGGCGGGCGCGCCGTCTGCGCGGCCCCGCTCAGCGCGCGAGGAGTCCGGCCCCGGCCTGGCAGAGGAGCAGCGCGCCCATGGCGCCGACGAGCAGGAGGACGATGCGGCGGAAGGTCTGGTCGTCGAGCTTGCCGCAGCAGAATTCGCCCGCCCACAGCCCGCCGAGGAGCGGCGCCAGGGCGGCCGCGTAGAGGCCGAGGACCGGCCGCGTGACGAGGCCCGAGAGGGCCTGGGTGCCCACGATGCCGATGCCCGCCAGGAGGAAGTACGTGGTCAGCGTGGCCTTCAGCGCCTCGCGCGGCCAGGGCTGGCGCGCGGTCCAGGCGATCACCGGCGGGCCGTTGACCCCGATGCACATGCCGAGGCACCCGGAGACGAACCCGGCCGCCGCGGCCCAGCCCGTGCCCGCAGGCGTCGCGGGCAGCCCCGTGCGCAGGGACTGTCCGGCCAGGAGCAGCAGCGCGGCGCCGAGCAGGCTCTTCAGCAGCGCCTCGGGCAGGTGGCCGATGAGCGCGGCGCCGAGCGCCATGCCCGGCAGGGCCGCGGCGAGCAGCAGGAGGAGCGCCGGACGGCGCACGTGGCTGCGGTGCCGGGTGGCCAGGAAGACGTTCAGGGTCAGGGCCATGAGACAGCCGAGGGGCACGGCTGCGCGCATGCCGAAGACCATGCCGAGCAGCGGCAGGGCCACCAGCGTTGAGCCGAACCCGCCGAACCCCTGGGTGAAGCCCGCGAGCCCCGAGGCCAGCCCGAGCGTCAGGACGCCTGCGGCAGTCACCTCAGCCTTCCCCCCGCGGGGCGTCCCGCTCGAATATCCCGGGGCCGAAGACCTCGGCCATGACCTCCAGCGCGAAACGCGCCGAAACCGTGGCCGGTCCCCCGCCCATCTCGATGCCCACCTCCACGGCCTCGAGCACCTGGCGGGCGTCCGCCCCAGCGGCAGCGGCCTGCTCCACGTGCCACTGCATGCAGGAGCGGCAGTCCAGGACCACGGAGATGCCCACGGCGATCAGTTCCTTGCTCATCTTCGCGAGCGCGCCGTCGGAGTAGGTCGCCTTTTCCATCTGCAGAAAGGCCGCATAGACCGGGGAGCGCATGTCGAGCAGGCGCTTGTGGGCCCTCTTCCTCTGTCGGGTCAGTTCAGCAGTCGCGGACATGATGTCTCTCCATTCGGTTGTCCCGAACGTTGCGGGATCGTGAAAGACTCTTTATTCGTGGGTTATGCGCTGCCGGATGTGAAGGCAAACGATAATATTTGAACGGTGAGTTCAAGGAATCCGAACGATGCTCGACATCCACCTCCTGAAGACCTTCCTGGCCGTGGCCGCCGGGCTCTCGTTCCGCAAGGCGGCCGCCGAGCTCAACTGCGCCCCCTCCACCGTGACCGGCCAGATCAAGGCCCTGGAGGAGGCGGCCGGTGCGCCCCTGTTCGTCCGCTCCGGCCGCCGCGTGGAGCTCACGGACCACGGCCGCAGGCTGCTCGGCCACGCGCGGCGCATCGTGGACCTGGAAGGCGAGGCGAGGCGGATGCTGGCCGGGGGCGATACCACGGATCTGGAACTCTCCGTGCGCATCTCCGAGAGCCTGGGCAGCCGCTTCCTGCCCGGGCTGCTGGCCGGATTCAGGGAACGCTTCCCGCGCACGCGCCTCTCCTTCGCCACCCATTCCCGCCACGGCCTGACGCGCGACCTGTGCTACGGGATCACGGACCTGGCCCTGATCCTCAGCGAACCCTTCGCCGCGTCCGGCGTGCACATGCGGATGCTCTGCCGCCTGCCGCTGTCCGTGGTGGTCCCGCCCGGATCGTTCCCGGCCGGGCTGTCCGAAGTCGGACCGCAGGACCTCGCGGGGGTGCAGCTCATCCTCACGCCCAAGGTCTGGAGCGCGCGCGGCACCATCGAGCAGGCCCTGAGCGAGGAGGGCGTGGAGCCGCTCTCCGTGGTGGAGTGCGGCAGCATGGAGATCGTCAAGGGCTGCGTCATGGCCGGGCAGGGCGTGGCCGTGCTCCCGGACTTCACCGTGGAACGCGAGGTGGCCGAGGGGCGCCTCGCGCGCCTGCCGTGGGCGCACGGACCGCTGTCCGTGCCGCTGCTCCTGGCGCGCAGCGCCGAGCGCCCGCTCACCGCTGCGGCCAAGGCCTTCGCCGAGGCGGCGACGGCGCTCTTCGGGGAGGTGGAGGGGTAGGGCGGCCCGCACGAACGCAAAAGAAGCGGGCCGGGATTTTGCAAGGGAATCCCGGCCCGCTTCATCATATATGGCAGGCCCGGTGGGGCCGGATCGGTCTATTGCAGGAGCAGCTTGCCGCTCACGTCCGTGACGAGCTCGGAGAGGAGCTCGCGCAAAAAGCCCGCGCGCTCCTTCTGCGGCCCTTCGAGCATGGGCACCTGCTGGCCGGTGAGGCCGGTGCGCGCCTTGAGCAGGTCCACGGCGTCGTCCAGGCCGCCCAGGCTGTCCACGAGGCCGTTGGCCAGGGCCTGCTGGCCGGTGAAGGCCTGCCCCTGGGCCAGGGCCTCGACCTTCTCGCGCGGCAGCTTGCGGGCCTCGGCCACGTCGTTCACGAACTGCTGGTGGATGTTCAGGACCAGGGCCTGGAGGTAGTCGCGCTGCTCGTCGGTCAGGGGCTCGAAGGGAGAGCCCGCGCCCTTGTACTTGCCGCTGACGATGAGCTCGTGCTTGATGCCGAGCTTCTCCATGAGCCCGACGACGTTGCCGGTCTCGAAGAGCACGCCGATGCTGCCCGTGAGGGTGCCGGGGTTGGCCACGATGGTCGGCGCGCCGCAGGCCACGTAGTAGCCGCCGCTGGCGGCCACGGCGGCCATGGAGGCGATCACCGGCTTGACCTTGGCCAGCTTCTGCACGGCGTGGAAGATTTCCTGGCTCGGGGCCACCACGCCGCCGGGCGAGTCGATGCGGATGATGACGCCCTTGATGGTGTCGTCGCGCTTGATGGTGTCGATGAACTCCGTGATCTTCTCGGAGTCCGAGATGAGTCCGTCTATGCGCACCATGGCGAAGCGCTGCGCGGGCGGCAGGAGCGCCTTGCCGCCGATGTAATGACGAAAGGCGGCCATGGCCCCCGTAAGGAGGACCACGGCCGCCAGAATCATCGTGAAGCCGAAGAGGAACGGATGCCTCTGGCTGAAGCTCGGCTTGTTACTCTTGCTCTCCGTCATCGCTACCGGCGTTGTTGGCCGCCTCCATCTGCTGCTGCATCACGTCGCCAAGGGTGAAGCCGGACTCGGAACCGGAACGGAACTCCTTCATCCGCTTGCGCTCTTCCTCTTCCTTGAGCTGCTTGATGGACAGGCCCAGACGGCGCTCGTCGGCGCTGACGTGGATGACCTTGGCCTGGATGGAGACGCCTTCCTTGAACAGCTCGGAGGGGTCCTTGACCTTCTTGGAGCTGATCTCGGAGACGTGCACCAGGCCCTCGATGCCCTCCTCGACCTCGACGAAGAGGCCGAAGTCCGTGATGTTGGTCACGGTGCCGTTCAGCACGGTGCCGACGGGGTACTTGGCGGGCACCTGATTCCAGGGATCGTCGGAGAGCTGCTTGATGCCCAGGGTGAACTTCTCGTTCTCCTTGTCCACGGTCAGGACCTTGGCCTGGACGATGTCGCCGACCTTGTACATCTCGCCGGGGTGGCGGACCTTCTTGGTCCAGGAGATGTCGGAGACGTGGATCAGGCCGTCGATGCCGTCCTCGATGCCGATGAACAGGCCGAACTCAGTGATGTTCTTGATGGCGCCCTCGAGGATGGTGCCCTCGGGGTACTTCTCGGCGACGATGTCCCAGGGGTTGGGCTTGACCTGCTTCATGCCGAGCGAGATGCGCTTCTTGTCCGGATCGACGCCGAGGATGACCACCTCGACCTCCTCGCCGGCGGAGACCATCTGCGAGGGATGACGCAGCTTGCGGGTCCAGGACATCTCGGAGATGTGCACCAGGCCCTCGACGCCGGGCTCGAGCTCGACGAAGGCGCCGTAGTCGACCAGGTTGGTGACCTTGCCCTTGAAGCGCTCGTTCTCGGGGTACTTGGCGGCGATGTTCTCCCAGGGATCGGGCACGAGCTGCTTGAGGCCCAGGGAGACCTTGTTGGTCTCGCGGTCGAAGGACAGGACCTTCAGCTCCAGCTCCTGGCCCAGGGAGACCATCTCCTTGGGATGGCGGATGCGCTTCCAGGACATGTCCGTGATGTGCAGCAGGCCGTCCAGCCCGCCGAGGTCCACGAACACACCGTACTCGGTGATGTTCTTGACCTTGCCGGTGACCACCTGGCCCTCGGCCAGGGTGGACAGCAGCTCCTTGCGCAGTTCCTCGCGCTGCTCCTCGAGGAGCACGCGGCGGGAGACGATGACGTTGGAGCGGCGGCGGTTGATCTTCAGGACGCGGAACTCGAACTCCTGGCCGACAAGGGCGTCCATGTCGGGCACGGGGCGCAGGTCCACGTGGGAGCCGGGGAGGAAGGCCTCCACGCCGTCGAGGTCGACGGTGTAGCCGCCCTTCACGCGGCGCACGATGCGGCCGGTGATGGTCTTGTCGCCTTCCTGGATGTCCTCCAGCTTATCGAAAAGCTTCATCCGCTTCGCGCGTTCGCGCGACAGGGTGATGGTGCCTTCGGATTCATTCTTGTTGACCACGAAGACGTCGATGCGGTCGCCGACCTTGACGGTCAGGTTGCCTTCGGCGTCCGTGAATTCGGCAATGGGCAGCTGGCCCTCGGACTTGAAGTTGACGTCCACGAGGACGTGTTCCTTGCCGATGCGCACGACCTCGCCGGGGACGATGGTTCCTTCATCCAGTTCGCCGAAATCGGCGTTGAGATAGTCTTCGAGCGCGGACTCGAAATTGACGTCGTCCATGTCCATAGGGGTCTGTGCCTTTGCGTGGTCGTTTTGTTCTGCTACGTTCATAGGTACTCCTTCCTCCAGGCTCCTCAGCCGAAAATTTTTCCAGGGCCTAGCACAGGGAAACGGGGTTGGCAACCTGAAAAACTCCCGCGAATCCTAGATTCTGCGGATATTGTGCTTTTTTTCACTCCGATATGGCGACAAGATCATAATCATGTGCCTCATGTATCAAGGCCCGGACCACGCGGCCTTCGGCCACGTCGGGCCCGCTCACGTAGGTCACGCCGTCCACCTCGGGGGCCTGGAACCAGGTGCGTCCGAGGAAAAGTCCGGGCCATTCCGGGGAGGCTTCGTCGACCACCACGTCAAGATACTGACCCTCGTACGCCGCGAGGATCCCGGCGCTGATCTTCCGCTGCGCCTCCATGACCCGGCCGCGGCGTTCCTCGCGCTCCTCCATGGCCACCTGGTCCGGCATGCCTGCTGCGGGCGTGCCGTCCTCGGCCTGGTAGGCGAAGACGCCGAGCGAGTGGAAGCGCACGTCGGCCACGAAGTCCAGGAGCGTCTTTACGTGCTCCTCGGTCTCGCCCGGGAAGCCGACGATGAGGCTCGTGCGCAGCGCGGCCTCGGGGAAGCGGGCGCGCACGCGGTCCACCACGCGGCGCGGGTCCGTGGCGAAGGGCCTGCCCATGCGCGAGAGTATCTCCGGGTGGGCGTGCTGCAGCGGGATGTCGAAGGAGGGCACGAGAGGGCCGCCCACGTCCGCGAGCCGCGCGAGCAGCTCGTCCGTGAGCCCGGCCGGGTAGAGGTACATGAGGCGCAGGCGCGAAAGCCCCTCCAGGCGGGCCAGCCCCTCCACCAGCTCGGCCAGCCGCTCGGGGCCCGCCGTGTCGCGTCCCCAGGCCGTCAGGTCCTGGGCCACCAGGACCAGCTCGGGCACGCCCTGGCCGCCTTCCTCGCGCGGCGCCACGAGGGCCCGCGCCTCGTCCAGGAGGACGGGCAGCGGTGCGCTGGCGAGCTGCCCTCGGATCTGGGGGATGGTGCAGAAGGTGCAGGCATGGCCGCAGCCCTCGGCTATCTTCAGATAGGCGTAGCCCGCGGGCGTGGTCGCGCGGCGCGGCGCCGCGTCCGGGGCGCGCTCCTCGCCCAGCGCCGCGAGCACCAGGCCGGGCCAGGCGGCCATGTCGGCCAAGGGCAGCCAGAGGTCCACCTCGGGCAGCTCGGCCGCGAGCTGCTCGCGGCCGTAGCGCGAGACCAGGCAGCCCGCCGCTGCCAGCAGCGGCCGCTGCCGCCCCCTGGCCTTGGCCGCTCCGGCCGCGAGGTCCAGGACCGTGGTCACCGACTCCTCCACCGCCGGGGCGATGAAGCCGCAGGTGTTGACGAAGATGAGCCGCGCCTTGCGCGGGTCGTCCACGGGGCGCACCGGGCCGAGGGCGGTGAGGAACGCCTCGGTGTCCACCCTGGTCTTGGGGCAGCCCAGGGAGACGACATATACGGGAATGGCCTTCATCCGGCCGCTCCTAGTCCATTTCCGGCCGCCTGGCTAGCCGTGGCGCAAGGCTCCGGCGCGCCGGGCCGTCCGGACCCGCGCGACCGGCAGACATGATATAAAGATTTCGATTGAAAAAAACATGAATTCGATGCGATCGAATCCCAGGAGTGTTTTCCTGTATTGCATTTACCTGTGAAGACGGGGTACGAAGAAGATTCGGGAAGGCCGATCAGCCCCGCACCCACAGGGGGCGGTCGGCCGGGAGGAGCGCCGCATAGCCCGGAGATCCGGCCTGCTGCGGATCGGGGGGGGTGATGCAGCAGCCGTCGGACATGTGGTGCGGAGAGAGGGGGCAGACGAAGTGTTTCCAGCAGCGCCTGAGCAGCCGGAGGCCCACGGGCTTGGCGAGCACGGCGTCCACCATGTCGGCGGACGCCGCGGCCGGAACCACGTGGTGCGCCGAAAGGGCGCTGACGAGCATGATGCGGGGGCTTTTCTCCCGTTCCCTGAGCCGGTCGAGGACGTCCCCCGCGGTTCCGTCGGGCAGGGACCAGTCGAGCAGGGCGTAGGCCACGCCCGGGCCGCTTCTTTCGCTTTCGATGATCTCGAGCGCCTTGCGCACGCTGGAGGCGAAGAGCAGCTCGAAGCAGCGCCGTCCCATGGGCGCCAGGGCCTTGCGGTAGAAAAGCTGCATGACCGGCTGGTCCTCGACCACGAGAACGCTCACCGGCGTGTTTCGGGAAACGGCTGGGGCTGTGTCCATGTCTTCTCTCGGCGCCGCTCCCGGGCGGGGCTCGGGTGCCCTGCCGGGTGTCCGGCTGGTGTCCCCGGAGGCGGGCCCGGGTGGCAGCCAGTGCTACTAGATAAAACTGAATGATCAGTCAATGACAGTGGAGGGGGATGATGCGCCAGGCAGAAGTGAATCATGAATTCGACTATCCGCGATTGCGTGCCCTGATCGCCGCCATGGTCAGGGGCAACCCGCGCCGCACGCCCAAGGAGCTCGCCGCCATGCTCGGCAAGAGCTACAGCACCCTGTGCCGGGAGATAAACCCGCACGACAGCGGGGCCAAGCTGGGCCTCGAGGACTTCGTGCGCCTGACGCAGATCACGCGCGATTACGCGCCCATGCGCTTCGTCGCCGTGGAGAGCGGGTTCCTCTCCGTGCGCCACGCCGGGACGGAGGCCACGGGCCGCGGGCTGTCCGGCGATCCCCTGGCCATGGAGGTGGCGCGGCAGTTCTTCCAGACCATGGAGCGCTATCTGGAGATGCAGGCCGGAGGCGGCCGGGGCGAGGTCCGCTCGGCCTTCCTCAGGACCTTCGAGGAGTTCTGCCACCTCGCCCTGCACTGGAAGCAGGGCATCGAGGAGTCGCGTCGCTGAGACCGTGGCCGGGCCGTCTTGCCTTGGACCTGCCGTCGCGCTACAAAAAAGGTCATATCGGGGTCCGGCAACCAGCGAGGACGGCATGAGCGAACAGGTCGAAGGCGGGACCGGGTGTGTGCACACCGTGGCCGTGGCCGGGAGCGGCCCGGAGTTCGAGAAGCTTCTGCGCCTGCTGCGCAACGGGATCGGCTTCGACATGGCGGCCGAGCTGCGCCTCGTGGCCGCCGTGCCCGAGAGCGGCGCGGACTCCCTGGCGAGCAACCTGCCCGGGCTGCCCCTGCTCTCCTCGGTGGGCGACCTGGCCGCCACCTTTCCCGACCTCGACGTGCTCTTCGTGCTGGGCAACACCTCGCTCAGCGAGCTGGCCCGCGCCCTGGTGCCCTCCCACACCCTGGTCTTCGGCCTGGCCGAGACGCTCTTCTTCCTGACCCTCTTCGACCCCGAGCGGCTGTGCATCTCCTGCCGCCTGGACCTGACCCGCACCCGTTCCCTCTTCGAGGCGGTCATGGACGAGGTGCGCGAGGACTTGATCCTCATGGATGCGGACGGCCGCATCGTGGACGTCAACAAGCACGTCTGGGAGCGGCGCGGCACCCGGCGCGAGGACTACGTCGGCAGGCTGCCCTGGGAGGCCTTCTCCGGCCACGACCGCCTCTGCGCGGGGCCCGAGGACGACTGCCCGGCCTTGCGCACCCTGCGTTCGGGCAAGAAGGCCGAGACCATGCACACCTACGTGGACGGTGAAGGGCGGCTGCACTACTTCCGCGTGGCCACCTACCCCATCCAGGACGTCCAGGGCCGCCTGACCCACGTGGCCGAGATGCGCCGCGACGTGACCGAGCGCACGCGCATGGAGCAGCGGCTGCAGCAGTCCGAGCGGCTGGCCAGCATCGGCGAGCTCTCCACCTACCTGGCCCACGAGATCAGGAACCCGCTCTTCGCCATCTCCGGCTTCGCCAACTCGCTCATGCGCAACGAGAGCCTGGACGAGACCTCGCGCGAGAAGGCGGGCATCATCCTGCAGGAGTCCAAACGGCTGGACGGCATCCTGAAGAGCATCCTCAACTTCGCGCGGCCCACCGAGGGCGCGGCCGGGCGGGCAGACGTCAACGAGGTGGCCCGCCAGACCATGGAGGTCATGACGCTCGACTGCGAGAAGCTCGGCATCACGGCGCGCCTCGATCTCTCCGAGGGGCTGCCCCTGGCCAAGGGCGACCCGGAGCTGCTCAAGCAGTCGCTCATCAACCTGGTGAAGAACGCCAAGGAGGCCATGCCCGAGGGCGGCGACCTGGTCATCCGCAGCGGGCTCAAGCGCGGCCGGGTCACGCTCGCCGTCGCCGACACGGGCGTGGGCATCCCCAAGGACAACCTGGTCAAGGTCTTCAACCCCTTCTTCTCCACCAAGGACAAGGGCGCGGGGCTCGGGCTGGCCATGATCAAGAAGATCATCGACGACCTCGGCGGCGACGTGGCCATCGAGAGCCTGGAGGGCAAGGGAACAACCGTCACCCTGGCCCTGCCGCCGCTGCTCGGCGGCGAGGACGGGCCCGGCCTGGCCTCGGCCGTGGCCGGGAGCGTGGCGCCGGGATTTTCTCCCGGCGGCGGCCTGGGTGGCGGGGCCTGAGGAAGGCGCCGCCGTGCGCCGCCGGTATGTCGCCGGTACGTCGCCCATGCGTCGCGGCCTGCCCGCGGTTGTGGGGGGCGCTGTTGCCCGGCGCGCGGTTTGCGCGTAGATTGCCCATCCGTCGCGCCCTTCCCGGCCGCCCATCCCGGGCCCGGCCGCAGGGGGCGCCGCCTCCGAAACAGCTCTCCGAAGGAATTTCCGTGACCCCATCAACCATCGTCCTGGCCACGCGCAACAAGGGCAAGATCGCCGAACTCGCGGCCCTGCTCGAGGGGCTTTCCGTCGCGGTCAAGGGCCTGTCCGACTATCCCGAGATCCCCGAGATCCCCGAAGACGGCGCGACCTTCGAGGAGAACGCGCTGATAAAGGCCCGCGCCGTGTGTAAGGCCACCGGCCTGCCCGCCCTGGCGGACGACTCCGGCCTCGCCGTGGACGCGCTTTCCGGCGCGCCCGGCGTGTATTCCGCCCGCTACTCCGGCGAGGGCGCCACGGACGAGAGGAACAACGCGAAGCTCCTCGAGGCCCTGCGCGGCCTGCCCGAAGACGGGCGCGCCTGCCGTTTCGTCTGCTGCATGGCGCTGGTTGCGCCGGACGGGCGCGAGACCACCGTGCGCGGCGAATGGGAAGGCCGCGTGGCCGAGGCGCCGCGCGGCGAGGGCGGCTTCGGCTACGACCCCCTGTTCGTGGACCTCGCCTCCGGCCGCCATGCGGCCGAGCTCACGCGCGAGGAGAAGAACGCGCGCAGCCACCGCGGCAAGGCCCTGCGCGCCCTGCTCGATGTCTGGCCCGCCTTCTGGGGCGCAACAGCTTAAGACCTCAACACGTCACCGCGACAGTCCGAAGGACGGCGGAATGCGACAGACGGAGAACGAGATATGTGCGGCATCATAGGATATTCCGGTCATCGTCCGGCCGTGCCCGTGTGCATGGAAGGGCTGCGCCGCCTCGAATACCGCGGCTACGACTCGGCGGGCGTGGCCTTCCCGAACCGGGGCGGGCTCACGGTGATCAAGGAGCCGGGCAAGCTCGGCATGCTCGAGCAGGCCCTGGAGAAGGCGGGCAACGTGCTCGGCGCCACCTCGGCCCTGGCCCACACCCGCTGGGCCACGCACGGCGTGCCCAACCAGGTGAACGCCCACCCCCACACGGACGCCTCGGGCAAGCTCGCCATGGTCCACAACGGGATCATCGAGAACTTCGCCGAGCTCAAGCAGGAGCTCGCGCACAAGGGCGTGACCTTTCAGACCGAGACCGACACCGAGGTGCTGGTCAAGCTGGTGGGCGAGTACAGGAAGGAGTGCGCCACCATGCGCGAGGCCCTCTCCCGCGCGCTCACCCGCGCCGAGGGCGCCTATGCCGTGGTGCTCGTCTCGGCCGACCACCCGGGCAGGCTCTGGGCCGCGCGCAAGCAGAGCCCCCTCGTGCTCGGCGTGGGCGTGGGCGAGAACTTCCTGGCCTCGGACGTGCCCGCCTTCCTGCCCTACACCCGCGAGGTGGTGTTCATCGACGACGGCGAGATGGTGATCATCGACGCCGACCGCTGGCAGATCCTGGACGTGGCCACGCTGGCGCCCAAAGAGAAGGAAGTGAAGACCATCACCTGGGACGTGCAGTCGGCCCAGAAGGGCGGCTACAAGCACTTCATGCTCAAGGAGATCTTCGAGCAGCCCAAGGTGATCCGCGACTGCCTCGCGGGCCGCATCGGCCAGCGGACGCAGAGCGTGAAGCTGCCCGAGCTGGAGGGCCTGCCCCTGCCCGGACGGCTCGTGATCGTGGCCTGCGGCACGTCGTACTACGCCGGGCTGTGGGGCAAGTACGTCATCGAGAAGCTGGCCCGCGTGCCCGTGGACGTGGCCATCGCCTCGGAGTTCCGCTACGCCGATCCGATCCTGTCAGAGGGCGAGCAGGTGCTCGTGGTCTCGCAGTCCGGCGAGACCGCGGACACCCTGGCGGGGCTGCGCCTGGCCAAGGAGCAGGGCATCCCCGTGATCGGGCTGTGCAACGTGGTGGGCTCGAGCGTGGCGCGCGAGTCCGACCACGTGCTCTACACCCAGGCGGGCCCGGAGATCAGCGTGGCCTCCACCAAGGCCATGTGCTCGCAGATGGTCATGCTCCTGCTCCTGGCGCTGTCCTACGCGGCCAGGAAGGGCGTGCTCGACGAGGAGGAGAGCGGCGCGCTCGTGCGCGGCCTCCAGGAGATGCCGGGCCTGCTCGAGGAGAGCCTGCCCGCCATGCGCGAGAGCGCCAAGGCCCTCGCGCGCATGTACGCGGAGGCGGACAGCTTCCTCTACCTCGGCCGCGGGGCGTGCTACCCCCTGGCGCTGGAAGGCGCGCTGAAGCTCAAGGAGATCAGCTACATCCACGCGGAAGGCTACGCCGCGGGCGAGATGAAGCACGGTCCCATCGCGCTCATCGACCCGCGCTTCCCGACCTTCGCCATCGCGCTCGCGGACGACCTCTTCGGCAAGGTGCGCAGCAACCTCATCGAGGTCAAGGCGCGCGGCGGCAAGATCATCGCCCTGACCAACCCCGGCGTGGAGCTCGAGATCGATCATCCCTGGTTCCTGCCCAAGGTCGCCGGGCCGCTCGGCGCCTTCACCGTGCTCCCGGCGGTGCAGCTCTTCGCCTACGAGATCGCGGACTACCTGGGCAAGGACGTGGACCAGCCGCGCAACCTCGCCAAGAGCGTGACCGTGGAGTAGCCGGGGAAGGAGACGTGGTGATGGGCGAGCTGCGCATAGCCGAGTGGGACGCGGCGCACTGCCGGGGCGTCATCGGCCTCATCTCGCGCATCCAGCGCGAGGAGTACGGCCTGCCCATCACCCCGGAGCAGCAGCCGGACCTCACGGACGTGCCGGGCTTCTACAGGCAGGGGCGCGGCAACTTCTGGGTGGCGCTGGAGACGGGCGCGGCCGCGCGCGGGCCCGGCTCGGCCGACGAGGTCGTCGGGACCATCGCGCTCAAGGACATCGGCGGCGACGCGGCCGCGCTGCGCAAGATGTTCGTGCGCGCCGACCGGCGGGGCCGCGGCCCGGACGGGAGCCCCGGCGTGGCCCGCTCCCTGCTCGCCCACGCCCTCGACCACGCGCGCGCCGTGGGGCTGCGCAGCCTCTTCCTCGGCACCACGCCCTTCTTCCTGGCCGCGCACAAGTTCTACGCGCGAAACGGCTTCCGCGAGATCGACCCCGCCGAGCTCCCGCCCACCTTCCCCCTCATGCACGTGGACACGAAGTTCTTCCGCATGGACCTCTAGGCGCACGAACCCGAAGGGCCGGGGGCGAGCCCCCGGCCCTTCGAGGCGTTGTTGCGGCGGCAAGGGGGGAGAAACTTTCCGCGATACGGGACGCGCCCGTTATCCGTCGGCACAATGTAATTTCTCCTGCATCCGCCGCGTGTTCAGCGCCTTCGCATCCTCCGGCGATTTCACGAAAGGGACGACAAGGATCGGCACGAGAGAGACAGGATGTACTCGTACCAGCATTCGTCCCTCCCGTTGTTTACAGCGCAATGTCTTCGATTGTCCCGATCCAGCGGTTCTTATGCAGAAGTCCGCCGGCGAAGAGGCTCATGAGGCTGAACACGGTGTCGGAGAAGCCGCCGATGTTCAGGATGTCTTCCCGCTCCAGGGCCTGGGTGCTGCGATTGGGCGCGATGTCCATGCAGATCAGGCGGGCGCGCGGGTTACGCTTCCTGAACAGGGCCCACTGGCGCATCAGTTCGGTTCCTCTGGTGCTGCCCGCGTCCACCCAGGATTCGTTGTCCGAGATCAGGATGACGAGGTCTCCCCTCGCCTTGCGGCTGTTCAGGTGACTCAGAGGAGCGCTGATGTTGGTCCCCCCGCCGCATACGGTCCTGAACCTGCCCGCATTCGTCAGCACGCTGTCGCGCGCATTGATCCGCATGGGCACGACATTGTAATCGAAGGGCAGGACCTCGGCCTTCGGGTTCCTGCGCAGCACCGCTGCCGCGACAAGCCCCGCCACATCCACGCAGGCGATCGACGAAGTCGCGCTGCCACGAGAGCCCGTGACCGAGCAGCGCATGGACCCCGAGACGTCCGGACATACATAGACCTTGCCTTCCAGGGCGGGCACGGCTTCCAGGGAGATCTCCAGGGCGGTCTGCAAGGCCTCCCGGATCTCGCCCGGGATATCCGCGTTTCCGGCCATACAGGCCGCGAGGATCTGGTACGGGAAGACCCGGGCCTTGCGCACCTCGCCCGGATCCGCCAGACGTCTCGCCACCAGATCGACCATTGCCTGATCCTCGAACACCCCGTGCCGGGCAAAGGTATTGAGGTTCATGCGGGTCATGGTCCAGCTCGCAGTGCGGGCGATCTCGCCCCATTCCTTCCTTCCGAGGCCGAGGGAGGCGAGCATCTGGAACGGCACCGCGGGCGGCAGGCCCTGCTTCGTATCCTTGTATGCTTCGTATTCGCGCACCAGGCCGGGCAGCTTCGCGCAATCCGTCTTCCGACCGACGAGCCAGCCGTAGAAGGCCTCCCTGGTCCCGTCGGCGGGCTTCGGGTGAACCATCCGGACGACATCTGCCAGGGAAGGAGACGTGCCCACCGACGCGCGCAGCAAAGCCTCCTCGGACCGGGCCGCCAGCCAGTTCCTCACCAGCCGCTTGGGACGGGAGCCCAGGGACTTTCTGCCCAGCACGCCGGAGCGCATGATCTGCACGAAGTTGCGCAGCATTCTGCCGCTGTCGATGACGCGGTCGAAGACCACGGGCAGCAGTTCGGGGGCGGCCACGGACAGCCAGGCGCACAGCAGCGCGGGCATGTCCTTCATGAAACCGCATTCCCGGCTGTATATCGCGGCCTTGGCCACGAATTCGGGCTCTACCTCCCTGACCAGCTCAAGCACGACATCGAGTTCGTCCGAGGCCGAGGCGTAGAAGGTACCGCCGAGGGTGCCCGTGGCCACGTACTGGGCCAGGGCATGCCTGGGGTCGAGCGAATATGCCGCGGCCCCAGCGTTGTTGACGCTGGTGGTCTGGGGAACGAATATCCCGGCGATCGTCTTGAACAGCTGTGCGTTGGCCATGTCGTCCTCTCCTTGCACCTTTTTGCCGTGCAGTTGATCGGACAAAAGCACGCGGCGTGCCAGAAACGATGGAAGGCCGCGAATTTCGACGTAATACATTGCTTATATTTATTAAAAAAATAAAAAAGTCATTTGCGCCGGACAAGGAATGCGGCTACAAAGGCTGAAAATACTATATAAAAATATAAGGATTTATACTGATGGAGAGCAGGAAGAAGACGGTGGCCCTGAGCATCCTGGGCACCACCTTGGACGCGGGCATGGGGCGTGGGCGCTGGAAGCGCTGGAGGCCCACGGTCGCCATCTGCCAGCACGAGGATCTGCCCATCGACCGGCTCGTGCTGCTGCACGGGCATGACCACGCCGAGCTCGCGCAGCGCATAGCCGAGGACATCCGCCTCGTCTCTCCGGAAACCGATGTCGTTGTGCACGTCGTCGATTTCGCCAACCCATGGGATTTCGAGGAGGTCTACGCCACTCTGCTCGATTTCAGCGAACGGTATCCCTTCGCTCCCGACAGGGAGGACTACCTGATCAACATCACCACGGGAACGCATGTGGTCCAGATATGCCTCTTCCTCCTTGCCGAAGCCCGCCAGCTTCCGGGACGCCTGCTCCAGACCCGCCCTCCCATGAGCAAGGCCCCCGGCAGCACGGGCAGCTATTCCGTCGTGGATCTGGACCTGTCCAAATACGACAAGATAGCCATGCGTTTCCGGCAGCGGGCGGAGGATGACATCTCGTTTCTCAAGGCGGGAATCGAAACGCGCAACCGGGCGTTCAATGACCTCATCGAACGTCTCGAGCGGGTCGCCAGCCGCTCCAGCGAACCGATCCTGCTGACCGGGCCGACGGGGGCGGGCAAGTCCACGCTGGCGAAACGGATATTCGAGCTGAAAAAGGCCAGGCGGCTCATTTCCGGCTCTTTCGTCGAGATCAATTGCGCCACCATTCGTGGGGACGCGGCCATGTCCGCCCTGTTCGGCCACAAGAAAGGCGCCTTCACCGGGGCCCTCGCCAGCCGCGCCGGTCTGCTGCGCAGGGCCGATGCCGGTCTGCTCTTCCTGGACGAAATCGGCGAGCTCGGGCTGGACGAGCAGGCCATGCTCCTGCGCGCCCTCGAGGAGAAGAGGTTCCTGCCCGTCGGAGCGGACACCGAGGAGGAGAGCGCGTTCCAGCTCATCGGGGGCACGAACAAGGATCTTCAGGACGAAGTCGCCAAGGGGAACTTCAGGGAAGACCTCCTGGCGCGGATCAACCTGTGGACGTTCAGGATGCCTGGCCTCCGGGAGCGCCCCGAGGATATCGAGCCCAACCTTGGCTTCGAATTGGACCGCTACGCCCGGAAGACGGGCAAGCGGGTCTCCTTCAACAAGGAGGCACGGGAAAGGTTCCTCGCGTTCGCAACCTCCTCGGAGGCCCTATGGAAGGCCAATTTCAGGGATCTCGGCGGTGCGCTGATCCGTATGGCCACGCTTGCGCAGGGGGGCAGGATCACCCTCGACGTCATGGAGGAGGAGCTGGGGAGGCTCAGGCAGGCATGGAAGGGCGAAAGTCGCGGAGATCAGCATGCCGTACTGGAGGAAGTGCTCGGCAGCGAGCGGGCGGCGGAGCTGGATCTCTTCGACAAGGCGCAACTCGCGCAGGTCGTGACGGTCATCCGCGGCAGCAGGAGCCTTTCCGAAGCGGGGCGCTCTCTGTTCGCCGTCTCCCGTGCACGACGCAAGAGCGTCAACGACGCGGATCGGCTGGCCAAGTATCTTGCCAGGTTCGGGCTGTCATGGGACGACTGTCGTGCGTAGCGCAGTGCCGGGGAATGGCTGGACCCGTGCACACCTGACCGGAGTGTGGCCCACCCCGAGGCGAGCGGATGGCGGAAAAAAAGCCCCGGACGTTCCCGTCCGGGGCTTTCGGCAACATCGCCTTGCGCTCGCGCGTGATATTCTTGGCTAGATCTTCTCCACCCTGACCGGGATGCCCTGGCGCGCGGAGCAGCCGCTTTCGTGCTCCACCAGGGTCGAGGCGCCCTTGCGCGTGGGGTCGGACGGGACCAGGTCGTTGAGGCTGAAGCCCGAGGCCGCGGCCCGCTCGGCGCGGATGGTCCTGCCGTCCACGGTCACGTCCTGCGCCCCGAGCGCCGTGTGGCCGAAGCCGTGCTCCACGGCGATGACGCCGGGCATGACCACGTCGCCCACGACCACGCGGGCCTCTGCGCTCGCGGCCGGGCTCACGATGCGCACGAGGTCGCCGTGGGAGACGCCGAGCCTCTTTGCGTCCGACTCGTGCAGCATGACCATGTTCACGGGCTTGATCGTGAGCAGCCGCCTGGAGATCACGGAGTAGGAGTTGATCAGGTTCGACTTGAACGAGGTCATGAGCAGGGGATAGTCCTTCTCGCTCCAGACCGCGCGCAGCGGGCGGCCGTCCGTGAGCAGGGGCTCCTTGAAGCAGGCCGTGCCCGAGTAGCGCTTGCCGGTCTGCGAGTTGACCGCGGTCCCGGCGTCCTCGTTGTAGATCTGCAGCGGCCGCCGCCAGCGTGCCTTGAGCCGCTCGCCCTCGTAGGACGCGCCGTAGGGCGCGAAACGTCCGCCCCGGCTGTAGATGCAGGCCACGGGCCCCCGCTCCTCGGCGGGCAGGACGCGCGCGATGTCCGGCAGGATGCGGGAGATGCCCGAGAGCTTCACGTCCTCGTCAGAGGGCGCGGGCAGCACCTCGCCCTTGAACCAGGCCACGTTGGCCGCGAGGCGCAGGTAGTAGTCCTGCGGCGTGTTCAGCGGATGGAGCGCGCCGTCCGCGCCGGGGATGGCGTTGTCGCCGAAGCCGGGCAGCCCCATGCGCCTGGCCGCCTCGATGAGGAAGAGCTCCATGCTCACGGGCTCGCCGGAGGCGGCCTTCTCCTGGCGCGGCGCGATGGCGGGCCAGCGGGCCGTGGACATCTTGGTCAGCACGCCGGACCACGCCCCGGAGAAGCCGCCCCAGACCTCGTACATGCACGGGTCGGGCACCAGATAGTCGGCAAAGGCGTTGGTCTCGTTGTGGAAGGTGTCTATGCCCACGATGAGCGGCAGGCTCTTCGGGTCCGCCAGATGCTTCTTGACGGCGCGCTTCAGGCCGCCGTGGCCGTAGAGCACGTTGCCGGTCCAGTTGATCCAGCACTTGTAGGTGAAGGGCGAGCCGTTGGCGTGGGCCAGCAGGTGCTCGGCGGGCATGTTGGGCGGGGTCAGCGGGTACCAGGGATACTCCGACGGGTAGGGGTTCCGCCCGGCCGCGACCTTCTTCTTGAACTCCGTGGACTTCTGGTAGGGCGCGCGGCAGCGGATGGCCGGGAAGCCCTTGGCCTGTACCTCTCCCGGGAAGCTCGAGAGGTCGTAGCGCGGTCCCTTGGCCGCCGGGCCGTGGAAGTTGCCCGCCGTGGCCGAGATGCCGCCCTTGGCGTTGATGTTCCCGATGAGCGTGTTCAGCGTCAGCACCGTGAAGGTGGCGTTCATGCCCGAGGTGCTCATCATGCCGCCGTGCACGTCCACGGCCGCGCGCTTGCCGTGCGCGGTCAGCTCCCGGGCCAGCGCCTCGATGGTCTCCACGGGCACGCCGCAGAGCGCGGCGTACTCCTCCGTCTCCCGGCCGTCCGCCTCCTCGCGCAGCAGCTGCAGCGCCGTGGCCACCTCGACGCTCTCGCCGCCGGGGAGCTTCACCTCGCCGCGATAGAAGAGCGCGGCGCGGCCGCAGCGCGCGGCCGGGACGAGGCGGCCGTCGTCGGGCCCGCCCTGGGCCACGACCATGACCACGGGGCTGTCGTCGGCGTCGTCGTCCGGCTTGGCGCCCGGTGCGGCCTGGGGCTTGGCCGCTGAGGCCAGCCCCAGGTCCGCGGCGCGCAGGAGCCTGCCCGCGCCCTTGCCCGTGAGCTGCACGAGATGCGTGGCGTTGCAAAAGCCCGCCTCGCCCGCGGCCTCGGCCGCCTGCAGGGTGGGACGCGAGAGGAAGTTTTCGTCGTAGCGCTCGTTGGCGAAGATCCAGCGCATCATGGCCATGGCCAGGGCCGAGTCCATGCCGGGCCTTATGGGCACCCAGCGGGCGCGCTCGCGCGCCGCGCTCGACGCGGGCATGCGCAGCACCGGGTCCACGACGGCGTAGCGGAGCTTGCCGTCCGTGCGGCGGGAGGCCAGGAAGCGCGCCGAGCGCTTGTAGGGGTTGCCCGCCTGCGAGGGCGCGGTGCCCCAGAAGAGGGCGAACTCGCAGTTCTCGAAGTCCGGCTTGATGTGCTTGTAGCCCTTGAGGTCGTCCATGAAGAGGCCGGAGCCGATGCGAAACGACAGGCCGCAGTAGGCGCCGTGCTTGCCGAAGCTCTTGGTGCCGAAGGACTGCATGCCGAAGCGTTTGAAGAAGAACTCCGAGCGGCCGTCGTCCACGGCGTAGGTCAGGAGCAGGCGGTTTTGCTGGGGGCCGAACTCCGGCATCTCCGGGTTGGCCGGGCCCTTGGCCTCGCGGATGGCCCGCAGCCCGTCCACGTGGCCCTCGCCGAAGAGGTCGCCGCCCTCCACGACCTCCGCCACCAGCTGCTCGAAGGGGATGCGCGTCCACTTGCCCTCGCCGCGTTTGCCCACGCGCTTCAGGCAATGGGTGATGCGGAAGGGGTTGTCGATGGCGTCGATCATGGCCGCGCCGCGGCCGCAGACCGTGGAGCGCCCGGCCTGGCCCGCGTCCTTCACGGCCGAGAGGCGCGCAAGCGTCTCCGCGACCGGCATGGACATGGGGAAGTGGCGTTCCTGCGAGAGCGGGTTGTAGGGGTTGCCCGCCACGCGCACCACCGTGTCCGTGGCCTCGTCGATGTGCAGGCGCACGCCGCAGAACGTGGTGCAGCCCCAGCACTGGTTGAAGGCCACGCGCCGGCCCTCGCCCAGGGCCACGCCGCCGTCCGGCGAGGCCGTGTACTCCGGCCGGAGTGCGTTCTTGGCCACGGGATCGGCCACCGTCTCGCCCGAGGTGCCGCGCGAGAGGCCGTTTACGAGCCGCATGCCCGCTCCGGCCGCGGCGGCGGCGAACACGCCGAGCCCGGCCGCGGCCGCGCCCTTCTTCAGGAGGTTCCGTTTCGTCCGGTCCATGGCGTCCTTTCCGTTCGCGTCGTGCGCTGTGTTCTTCTTCGTGCTCATGGCGTCGGCTCCTTAGGTGGCGGACGAGTCGTCGTTCATGCCGTCCGGGATGCGGGCCGGGATGCGGACGGGCAGCAGGGCGGGCACCAGGACGCCGAGGGCCAGGAGCAGTCCGGCCGTGCCCGCCATGGCCAGCAGCGCCCGGCCCGAGAGGATGTCCAGGAAGGCCGCGCCGTCCGAGAAGGTGGAGGCGTTGCGCGCGAAGGACTGGCCCATGGCGATGAGCTTCCAGAAGAGCAGCAGGGAGGCGAGGAGCCCCGCGATCCCGGCCAGGGCGCCGAAGAGCGGCGAGCTCTCGAGCCCGGCGAGGAGCACGACCGTGGCGGCGGCCGCGGCGATCAGGCAGAGGACCTCGGGCGCGTGCCACCAGCCGTCCGTGTAGGCGGCGAAGCCTCCGGGCGCAAAGAGCAGGAAGGCCAGCAGGGCGCAGAGCAGGGCGCCGAGCGCGGCCAGCAGGCCGAGCGGCCTTGCGGCGCGGGCATTCCCGGCCAGCGCGGCGTGCGCGCACGAAAGCCCCGCCCCGCCCGCGAGCCCGGCGGCGAGGAAGACGAGGGGCGTCAGGGGGCCGGTCCACAGGGCACGGCCCACGCAGGCCATGATCTCGTTCGTGGCGTAGACGAAGACCCCGGCAGCGGGCAGGACCGCCGCGGCTGCGAAGGCTCGCGGCAGGCCCGGCCCGCGCCGCGTGAGGACCACGGCGAGCAGGGCGGCCAGGAGGAAGAGCGGCACCATGTAGGCGCCGAGCGCGGTCCAGGAGGTGGACGAGGGGGTCAGGAAGAACTCGTAGGCGCGCAGGGGCTGCTCCAGGGAGACGAAGAGCGCCGCCTGTCCTGCGAGCCCGGCGCAGAGCGCCGCGAGGGCGAGGGGCCGCTGGGCTTCCGGGGATGCGCTCCCCTTCCCGGGGAGCGCGGCCAGGCAGGCCAGGAGCAGGGCCGCCGCGCCCGAGGTGAGCATGGACAGGGCCAGGGGCTCCCAGGCGCTCCAGACGGGCGCGGGCACCACGTTCGCCAGTTCGATGACTGCGGCGCTAGGCATGGCTGCCTCCTGCGGTAAGCTCCCTCGCGGCCATGGGCGCGGCGACGTCGGCCGCGCTGGCGAAGAAGGCGTCGAGGTTCAGGTAGTAGACCGAGGGCTTGGTCTTCTTCTCGGGATAGAGCACGGCCACCTCGGCCTTGTGCTCGGCCAGGGTGCGGTGGATCAGGCTTTGGGGGTCGTTCAGGTCGCCGAAGATCCTGGCCCCGCCCACGCAGCTCTCCACGCACGCGGGCAGGAGCCCGGCGGCCAGGCGGTGCTCGCAGAAGGTGCACTTGTCCGCGGTGCGCGTCTCGCGGTTCAGGAAGCGCGCGCCGTAGGGGCAGGCCTGCACGCAGAAGCCGCAGCCCAGGCATTTCGTGGCGTCTATGACCACGATGCCGTCCTTGCGCTGGTAGGTGGCGTGCACCGGGCAGACCGGAGTGCAGGCTGGCTCGGCGCAGTGGTTGCACAGGCGCGGCAGGGTGGCGATCCAGGTCCGGCCGCCCGCGGTGTCCGCGATGGCGTACTCGCCCACCGTGGTGCGGAACGAGCCGAGCGGCGCCCTGTTCTCAACGGCGCAGGACACGGTGCACGACTGGCAGCCCACGCAGCGGCGCAGGTCCACGAGCATGGCGTAGCGCGGGCCCGCGCCCGTCTCCGCCGCCAGGACGTCGCGCGCGGCGAGCGTGCCCACCGCCGCGCTGCCCAGGCAGAACAACTTCACGAACGATCTCCTGTCCATGGCCTCTCCCTTTGGCCGAAGCCTCTCGTTGCGGGATTTTTCCTTTTCCGGACAGACAATGCGCCGGATGCGCGGCGCGCGCCATCAGGAGGTCCCTGATTTTGACGGACGCGTGACCGGGGGAGGGCGGACGGGCTCGGGAAAATCCTGAGCAGGGACGGGAGGAGGGCGGGGAGGCGGCCTCAGGCCTTGATGACGCGGTGCCGGATGGCCAGCTTGGTCAGGTCGGCCTGGGTGCGGGCCTTCAGCTTCTCCATGATGTTGTACTTGTGCGTCTCCACGGTCTTCGGGCTGATGCACAGCCTCCCCGCGATCTCCTTCACGGCCGCGCCGTCGGCCAGGAGCCGGAAGACTTCCATCTCGCGCGGGCTCAGCCGGGAGAGGGCGTCGGCGCCGTCCTCGGGCTCCGGGTCGAGCCGACGCAGGAGCATCTGCGGGGTGACGGTGGTGAAGTAGGTGCCGCCGTCGCGCACCGTCTCCACGGCGCGCACGAGGTCGGCCGGGTCGTTCTCCTTGAGCACGTGGCCGGAGATGCCCGCCTTGAAGAGCTCCAGGATGAAGCGCTGGTCCGAGTGCATGGTGTAGATGACGATGTCCGTGGTCGGCGAGACCTGGCGGATGGCCACCGTGGCCTCCACGCCGTTCATGCGCGGCATGGAGATGTCCATGATGGCGATGTCGGGATGGAGCTTTTCCGCCAGCTCCACGGCCTGCTCGCCCGAGGTGGCCTCGCCCGCGACCTCGATGCCCGGCACGGAGGCGAGCAGGCTCCTGATGCCGCCGATGACCACCTGGTGGTCGTCCACGATGAGCACGCGGCAGGGGCGCGAGGCTTGGGCGTTCATTGGTTCCTTGTACGGCGGGCGGGGGGCGTCCGCAAGATAGGGGCGTCCGGGGCGGCCGCGGGCCTCACAGCTCCACCTCGGCCACGACGTGCGTGCCCTGCCCGGGCGCGGATTCCACGCTCAGCGAGCCGCCGATCTGGACCATGCGCTCGCGCATCAGCGTCAGGCCGAGGCTCACCGGGGCCTTGCCCGGACCGGCCGCGCGCGCCGCCATGTCGAAGCCCGCGCCGTCGTCCTCCACGGACAGGGAGAGGGTCTTTCCGCGCAGCACCAGGTTCACGTGCACCGAGGCCGCGCGGGCGTGGCGGACGACGTTGGACAGGGCCTCCTGGGCGATGCGGTAGAGGGCCAGCTCCTTGTCGCGGTCGAAGCGGGCGGGCACGTCGTTGTGGAAGAAGTGCACGGCGAGCCCGGAGGAGGCGCGCTGCTCGTCGAGCAGGGCCTCGAGCGAGGGCACGAGGCCGAGGTAGTCCAGGGTGTCGGGCCGAAGCCCCCGGGCGATGGTCTTGATCTCGCGCTGCACCTGGTCGACCTTCTCGGCCGCGGACTCGAGCTGCGCCCGGCAGGCCGCGCCGTCGCCCGGCGCGCTCCCGCCTTCCTCCGCGTCCTTTTTCGCGGGCGCGGGCATGGCCTGCAGGGCGGACTTCAGGTGCAGGCGCAGCGTGGTCAGGAGCTGGCCCGTGTGGTCGTGCAGGTCGCGCGAGACGTCCAGGCGCACGCCCTCGAGCAGGTTGATGAGCTCCTTGGACAAGGCCTTGCGCTCCTCGTACTCGCCGCTGAGGCGCGCGTGCAGGGCGCGCAACTCGGCGTTGGCCCGCTCGAGCCTCGCCGTGCGCTCGGCCACGCGCTTCTCGAGCTCGTCGCGGGCCTGCTTCAGGGCCTTTTCCGCGGCCGTGCGGGCCGCAAGTTCGTTCTTCAGGCGGTGCGTGCGCTCCTCGACCACGGCCGCGAGTTCGTCCGCCTGCAGCAGCATGCGCCCGGCCAGCGGCCGCAGCAGGATGCCGAAGCCGAGCAGGCAGAGCAGGTAGATGGCTGCGGTGGTGCCGAGGATGGTCGCGATCTCGGCGCGCACCGGGGCATAGAGCCTGCGGCCGTCGGCCGTGACCGCGAGCGCCCAGTTTGTGCCCGCCACCGGGGTGTAGGCGGCCACGTCGCCGGGCGAGGAGAGCACGCCCGAGCGGCCGGAAAGGGCCAGGCCCAGCGCCCGCTGCGTGACCTCGGAGGGAGGCGGCGCGGCCCCGTCCGGCTCGGGCAGGAAGACGCGCACCCGCTCCCCGGCGAGGCAGGCCAGGGCCAGGCGGCTCGCGTCGTCCTTGCCCAGCGGGCGGATGACCTTCTCGCGCAGCACGGCCATGTCCACGGCCACGAGGTCCGTGCCCAGGCGTTCGCCGTTGCCGTCGCCCTCCCGCTCGAGGATCGGCGCCGCGACCACGATGCACAGGCGGTTTCCTATGCGCAGGGGGGGCGAGGCCAGGGCCTCGTCCGAGCCCAGGGGCGGGATGCGCCAGGCCGAGCGCGGGATGTCCACCCCGCAGGAGACCAGGGGCTCGCCCTCGCGGTCCAGCCGGGTGATGCCCACGACCTCGCCGGACTGGTCCATGGCGTCCATGAGCTTGGGCCGGGTGAAGGCCGCGAAGCGCTCGCGCGTCGTGCGCCCGGCCGCGAGGTCGGCCAGGGCGTCGCGGATCTGGCTGCGGCTGGTGATCTGCCGCGCCAGGTCCTCGGCCCGGCGGTACCATTCGCCCACGGCCAGGGCGCGGGTCTCTGCCGCGTGCGACAGCCCGGCCTCCTCGGCGTGCTCGAGGTGCCCGAGCAGGGGGATGATGGTGGCCGCGGCCACGCCCGCGGCCAGGGCCAGGAGGGCCGCCGCGAAATAGAGGAAGAGGCGCCGCCTGAGGCGGCCCGGCAGCGCGGCCGGGGAGGGGGCGGAGAGGGGCGTGCGCACGGGCATGGCGCAGGCTAGCAGCAGAGCGTTTCCGGAGCAAGGCGGGGCCTGTCCCGCGGGCGCCGGGGAGCGCTTATTTTGTTTGCCCCTGCGCCATCGAGGCGATATGCTTTGATGAATACCTAGGCCATGTCCGCGCGCTTCGCCGCCGGTCCCGGCGGCCGCGTCCGGCCGGAACGTTCCAAGGGGTAGGGGACAGGGACATGCTGATCGCAGCCGTCGGCGCGCCCGGGCGCGTCCTTGTGAAAAATTTCCTTCGTGCTTCGGGCGCCGGGGCCCCCTGACCATGTCCGCGGCGCAGGACGGCAACGGGAGCGGCGGCGTCTTCAGCGGCGTGGCGCGGCGCATGGCGCTGGCCATCCTCACCGCCGGATGCGTGCTCATCCTGGTCCAGAGCTGCGTGCAGGTCTACCTCGCCTACACGCAGGAAGAGCACGACGTGGAGGCGCGGCTGGACGAGATCCGCACCGGCCACCTCCCGGGCATCGCGGGCAGCCTGTGGATGGCCAACGACGACCTCCTGCGCGCCCAGATAATGGGCGTGGTGGCCCTGCCGGACGTATGCTACGCCGAGGTCATGGAGCGCGGCCGGGTGGTGGTGGCCGTGGGCGAGAGCCCCGAGTCCGGGACCACCATCGAGCGCGTCTACACCCTGACCCATGTCTCGCGCGGCCAGACAGAGACCATCGGCTCCCTGCGCGTGGTCGCGGACCTGAACGAGATGCACCGCAGGCTGCGCGCCGCGGTGGTCAACTCCATGGTCCAGCAGTCCGCCCAGACCCTCTTTCTCGCCATCCTCGTCTTCTTTCTCTTCTACCGCATGGTGGCCCGCCCGCTTCGGGCCATGGCCGACTACACGCGGAGCATGGACTACCGGGGCGGGGACGACCCCATGCCGGAGATCCCGGTCTCGCCGAGCGGGGGGCGCGACGAGCTGGCCGAGCTGGCCACGGCCATCAGCGACCTGCGGGGCGAGATCGGCAGCGCCTTCGAGGAGCTCATGCAGACCAACGCGGCGCTGCGCCAGGAGGTGGAGGAGCGCACGCGGGCCGAGGGCGCGCTGCGCGAGAGCAAGGAGAGCCTGCGTCTTCTGGCCGAGAGCCTGCCCGTGCTCATCGCCCATCTCGGTCCGGACGGCCGCTACCAGTTCGTCAACCGGCAGTTCACGCGCTGGTCCGGGCTCTCCCTGGACCAGGTCGTGGGACACACGGCGGACGAGATGTTCCCGGGAGATTTCGGCAGGCAGGCGGTGGAACGCATAGCGCGGGCGCTCGCGGGCGAGGAGCTCGATTTCGAGACCCGCTACACCATGCCGGACGGGCAGCGCGTCGACGCGCGCACCCGCTACGTTCCCCGCAGGGGGGCGGACGGCAGGGTCGAGTCGCTGTACATCCTCTCCGAGGACATAAGCGCCCGCGTGCGCTACGAGGAGCAGCTGAAGGCCGCCCTGCTCGAGAAGGAGATCATGCTCAGGGAGATCCACCACCGGGTGAAGAACAACCTGCAGATCGTCTCCTCCCTGCTCATGCTCCAGGCGGACAGCCACCGCGACCCCGTGCTCCAGGACCTCCTGCGCCAGAGCCGCGACCGCATCGCGGCCATGGCCTCGGTGCACGACCAGCTCTACCGCTCCGAGAACCTGGCGGGCATCCGCATGGACGAGCAGATCGAGCAGATCGGCCGCCGCCTGGTCGCGGGGCTGGCCGGGGGCAGGTCCATCGCCTTCGAGTGCGACTGTCCGCCGCTGGAGCTTTCCATCGAGCAGGCCGTGCCGCTCGGGCTCCTCCTCAGCGAACTCCTGACCAACGCGCTCAAGCACGCCTTCCCCGGGGGCAGGCAGGGCCGGGTGCGGGTCACGGCGCGCGAGGAAGAGGATGCGGTGGTCATCGTGGTGCACGACGACGGGGTCGGCCTGCCGCAGGACTTCGACGCGGCCACGGGCGGCTCGCTCGGCATGCAGCTCGTGGCCGGACTGGCCGCGCAACTGCGCGGCACGATCAGTTTTTCCTCGGCGTCGGGCGGCACCGAGGCCGAATTGCGCTTCACCCGCTGAACGGGCGCGAACAGGAGGACGGAGGGAGATGGAGCGACAAACGGGCAGGGGAAGTGCGGAGGCCTCGCGCGGACAAGGCCGCAAGGGTCGGCGCACGGTCTCGGCCGTCATTTTTTCCGGCGGCCTGGGCGGACCCTGCTGCCGCCTGTTCTTCTGCCTGTTCTGCTGCCTGGCGGGCTGCCTGCTGTGGGCCGCCCTGCCGTGCGTGGCGGCGCAGGCGCAGTCCGGCCGCCTGGTCCCGGTGACCTTCATCCCGCAATGGGAACCCCAGGCCCAGTTCGCGGGCTACTACTGCGCCCTGCGCCAGGGCTTCTACCGCGACCGGGGGCTGGACGTGACCATCCTGCGCGGCGGCCCCTCGCGCCCGCCCTCCGAGCTCCTGAACCGGGGAGAGGCCGACTTCGGGACCATGTTCCTGGCCCGGGCGCTGATCATCTCGGACAAGGAGCGGGACACGGGCCGCTCCCTGGTCAACCTGGCCCAGATCGTGCGCCGCGGCTCGCTGCTCCTGGTGGCCAAGAAGTCGCAGGGCATCGAAAGGCCCGAGGACCTCGAGGGCAAGCGCGTGAGCATGTGGAACGAGGAGTTCCGCATCCAGCCGCACCTCTTCTTCGCCGCGCACCACGTGAAGGTGAAGGACGTGCCCCAGGGCTTCACCGTGGACCTCTTCCTGCGCGGCGGCGTGGCCGCCTGCTCCGCCATGCGCTACAACGAGTACCACGCCATCCTCGACGCGGGCTACGACCCGGACCAGCTCACGGTCTTCGACATGGCCTCGGCCGGACTCGACTTCCCGGAGGACGGCATCTACTGCCTGAAGTCCACCTGGGAGAAGCGGCCCGAGGTCTGCCGCGCCTTCGTGCGCGCCTCCATCGAGGGCTGGCTGTGGGCCTTCGCCCACCCGCGCGAGGCCCTGGACATCGTCATGAGCTACGTCAACGCGGCCAACCTGCCCACCAACCGCGTGCACCAGGAATGGATGTTCGACCACCTGCGGCAGGTGATCCTGCCCGAGGGTGCGGGCCAGACGGGTGCGGGCCAGACGGGTGCGGGCCAGACGGTGGAGAACCGGAAGGGCCCCGGCGGGCAGGGCGGACAGGAGGGCGTCGGCATCCTCGACGAGCAGGCCTACGACGCGGTGGTCCAGGCCCTCGAACAGGGCGGGCTCATCCACACCGCGCCGCAATACGGAGAGTTCCATGCCGACTGCCGCTGAGCACAGGCACGGCCCGGGGCTGGCCATCCGCCTGGCGGGGCTGGTCCTCGCCGCCACCGGCGTCATCTTCGCCGTGGCCTTCGGCTACAACTACCAGAAGTCGCGCGCGCTGCTCCTGAAGAACGTGCGCATCTCCGCGCAGAGCCTGACCCGGGCCACGGTGAGCAAGCTCGAGGAGACCCTGCACGGCCTGCAGTCCGTGCCCCTGGCCGCGGCCGCCGGGCTCTCCAACGGAAGCCTCGACGTTCCCGCCGCCCAGGCCATGATGAAGGACTTTCTCGAATCCGCCCCCGAGGCGTACGGAGGCGGCCTCTTCCTCGATCCCGGCGCGTCGGGCGACGGCAGGTCCAGGGCGTCCGCCTACTTCTGCCGCAAGAACGGCAGCGTGGCCCGCACGCCGCTCGGCGCGGACTACGACTATTCGCTCATGGACTGGTACATGCTGCCCAAGTATCTGGGCAGCCCGCAGTGGAGCGAGCCCTTCTACGACGAATCCGGCGGCGACACGCTCATGGCCACCTTCGCCGTGCCCGTGCGGCGAGGCCCCGCCGGGGCGCGCTCCTTCGCCGGGGTGGTCACGGTGGACCTGGCCCTGGACGAGCTGCAGCGCGCGGTCGCGGCCCTGCACCCGGACATCTCCGGCTACGCCTTCCTCATCAGCCGCAACGGCCGCATCGTCTCCCATCCGGAACGCCGCCTGATCATGCGCGAGAGCATCTTCAGCCTGGCCGAGGCCATGCACGACCAGGCCCTGCGCGACGTGGGCAAGGACATGGTGCGCGGGGGCCAGGGCTTCGCGCGGCTCGGCGGCGCGGCCCTGGGCAAGCCCGTGTGGATCTACTACGCGCCCCTGCCGGGCGTGGGCTGGAGCCTGGGGCTCGTGATCCCGGAAAAGGACCTCTTCGCGGATCTCTACAAGCTGCACCGCGACGTGGTGGTCATAGGCGTCTGCGGCTTCACGGCCCTGCTCGGCTTCGTGATCCTCATCGCCGCCACCATCACTCGGCCCATCCGCAACCTCGCGCGCACGAGCGCGGAGATCGCGCGCGGCAACCTGGACGTGGACCTGCCCGTGGTCAGGCGCGGCGACGAGGTGGGCGAGCTCACCCGCTCCTTCGACGAGATGCGGCTGGCGCTCAAGGAGTACATCGCCAACCTCACGGAGACGACCAAGGCCAAGGAGCGCATGGAGTCGGAGCTGAAGATCGCGCGCAACATCCAGATGAGCTTCCTGCCCAAGCGCTTCCCGCCCTTCCCGGAGATCGAGGCCTTCGAGCTGCACGCCCTGCTGACCCCGGCCTACGAGGTGGGCGGCGACCTCTACGACTTCTTCCTGCTGGACGAGAACCGCCTCTTCATCCTGGTGGGCGACGTCTCGGGCAAGGGCGTGCCCGCGGCGCTGTTCATGGCCGTGAGCAAGACCCTGGTCAAGGGCATCGCGGAGCAGGACAGCGACCCGGGCCTGATCCTGGCCAAGGTCAACGACGAGCTGGCCGAGGACAACGACGCCATGCTCTTCGTGACCATGTTCTGCGCGGTGCTGGATTTCAGGACCGGCGAGCTGGTCTACGCCAACGCGGGCCACAACTACCCGGTCCTGGTGCGCGCGGACGGCAGGACCTCCTTCGTGGAGCTGCCGCCGGGCACGGCCATGGGCGTCATTCCGGGCCTCGCCTATCCGAGCGAGCGGCTGTTCCTGGATCGGGGCGACGTGCTGGTGGCCTACACCGACGGCGTGAACGAGGCCCAGGACGCCAGGGGCGCGCTCTTCGGCAACGAGCGGCTGCTCGAGACCGTGCACCGCACCGGCCCGGCCGAGCCGCGGCGGCTGTGCACGGTCCTGCTCGACGAGGTCAGGGCCTTTGCGCACGGCGCGGACCAGGCGGACGACATCACGGTCCTGGCCCTGGCCTACAAGGGGCCGCGGCGCGAGGGCTAGGCCCGGCTAGTCCCCGTCGTCCGCGCGCTCGGGCCTGTCCGCGCGGTCTGCTCGATCCGGGCGGCCCGGCCGGTGCATGCGCATGAGCCGCGCGTTCACGGCCACGATGATCGTGGACAGGGACATGAGCACGGCCCCGGCCGCCGGGCTCAGGACGATGCCCTGCCCGGCCAGCACCCCGGCCGCGAGCGGGATGGCCACGACGTTGTAGCCCGTGGCCCAGAACAGGTTCTGCACCATCTTCTTGCGCGTGGCCCGGGCCAGGGCCACCATGGCCGGGACGTCCGCGGGGTCGGAGCGCACCAGGACCACGTCCGCGGTCTCCATGGCCACGTCCGTGCCCGCGCCGATGGCGATGCCCACGTCCGCAGCGGCCAGGGCGGGCGCGTCGTTGATGCCGTCCCCGACCATGGCCGTGACCAGCCCGCGCTTGCGCACCTCCTCGACCTTTGCGGCCTTGTCGCCGGGCAGGACCTCGGCGAAGTGCTCGTCAAGCCCCACGGCCTCGGCCACCCGCGCCGCGGTCTCCTCGTTGTCGCCCGTGATCATGATGCAGCGTATGCCCATGGAGCGCAGCACGCGCACCGCCTCGCGGGCGCTCTTGCGCACCGAGTCCTGCAGCGCCAGGACCCCGGCGGGGCGGCCGTCCACCACCACGTAAGCCAGGGTGCGGCCGCGGCCCTCGCCCTGCGCGAGCGCCTCGGGCAGCTCGATGCCCTCCTCCTCGAGGAAGGCGCGGCTGACCACGGCCACCTCGCGGCCCTGCACGCGGGCCTTGGCGCCCTTGCCCTTGATGGCCGAGAACTCCTCGCGCGGGTACGCCTCAAGCCCCCTGTCGGCCAGCGAGCGCATCACGCCCGCGGCGATGGGGTGCTCGGACTCGGCCTCCACCGCCCCGGCCAGGCGCAGGAGCTCGTCCTCGTCCAGGGGCTTCGGTCCGGCCTCTTCGGCGTCCTCGCCGGGCGTCTCGCCGTCCTGCGTTTCGGAACCCGTTCGGGCATCCGTTCGGGCATCCGCCTCGGCCGAAGGCCCGGTCGGGTGCTCGGCAAGGGTCACGCGGGCCACGCGGAACTCGCCCATGGTCAGGGTGCCCGTCTTGTCGAAGCAGATCGCGCCCAGGGCGCGCGCCCGCTCGAAGGCCGAGCGGTTGCGGATGAGGAAGCCGTTCTTGGCGGCCAGGGCCGTGGACACGGCCGCCACCAAGGGCATGGCCAGCCCCAGGGCGTGCGGGCAGGTGACGACCATGACGGTGACCGTGCGCTCGAGCGCATAGACGAACGCGCTCCCGATGATGCCCCACCAAACGACCATGGTCAGGCCGCCGGCGGACAGGGCCACGATGGTCAGCCACAGGGCCGCGCGGTCCGCCAGCTCCTGGGAGCGCGACTTGCTCTCCTGGGCCGTGCGCACCATGGTCACCACTTGGGAGAGGAAGGACTCGTCGCCCGTGCGGGTGATGGCCACGGTGAGCGAGCCCTCGCCGTTGACCGAGCCGCCGATGACCTCGTCGCCCTTCTTCTTGGGCACGGGCACGGCCTCGCCCGTGAGCAGCGCCTCGCTGACCGAGGACTGCCCGGAGACGACCTCGCCGTCGGCCGGGACCTTCTCGCCCGGCCGCACCAGGATGCGGTCGTCCTTCACGAGCTCCTCCACGGGAACGTCGTGCGCGTTGCCGGACTCGTCCAGGCGGTGGGCCTCGCCCGGGATGAGCTTGGCCAACTCCGTGAGGGCCGAGGAGGCGGAGAGCACGGAGCGCATCTCGATGAAGTGGCCGAGCAGCATGACGTCGATGAGGCTCGCCAGCTCCCAGAAGAAGGTCCGGCCCGGCAGTCCGAGGACGACCAGGGCGCTGTAGCCGAAGGCCACGATGATGGCCAGGCCGATGAGGGTCATCATGCCCGGCCGCCGCTCGGAGACCTCGCTCACGAGTCCCGCGAGGAAGGGCTTGCCGCCGTAGACGAAGATGGCCGTGGACACGGCCAGCAGCGGCCACATCTCGCCGGAAAAGCGCAGGAACGAGCCGAGCCCCACCAGCTCCTTGAACATGGGCGAGAGGAGCATGACCGGCACGGTCAGGACCAGGCAGACCAGGAAGCGGTGCTTGAAGTCCGCCGCCATGTGCGCGTGGTGGTCCTGGTGGTCGCCGTGACCGCCATGTCCTCCATGTCCGCCGTGACCGCCGTGACCGCCGTGATCCCCGTGGCCCGCATGGCCTTCCTTGCCCTGGCCCGTGTCCCTCTCCCTGGCCGCCTCGTGTCCCTTGCCGTGCCCTGCGTTGCGGTCTTCGCCGTGGGCCGCTTCGTGTCCCTTGCCGGGCATATCGCTTCCGGCCTGCTTGCCGTGCTTCGTATCGTTTTTCATCGTCGTTCCTCCTGTCGCATGGCGAGGTTACCGGACAGCCTAGCATACGCTTCGGCCCAGGGCCACCCGGCAGGAAAAGCGGAACGTCTCTGCACAGATGTGCAGCCGCGTGTGCAAGCGGTTGCACCGTTTCACGGATTTCTTCCCCTGGTCCGCGTACACTTCCGGGCGCGCGAGGGAGTGTAGCGCCCTGCAAAACATAGTCTTTCGGTCTGAATATGCGGCGTTGGCATCCCCGCTGCAAGGGGGACGGCATGGGCGGGCGCACGACGCGCCTGCCGCGACCCCACAAGGAGTTTGCGCATGAGCAGGAATATCGCAGCCGTTGTTCTCGTCACCCTGGCCCTGGTCTTCGGCGGCGTCCTGGCCGCGGGAGCGGCCTCGAGTAACACGGGCGGAGGCCGGATGCTGGCCATGGGCGGCGGCACGGGCGGAGGCGGCATGGGCTCGCAGATGAGCGGTATGTCCGGCATGTCGGGCATGATGGGCTCGGGCATGTCGGGCGGCTCCGGAGCGAGCGGCATGTCCGGAGGCCGGTCGGGCATGGACCGGCCGATGAACCACGAGGGCATGGGCCACGGGAACATGGGCGCCGGTTCGTCCATGGGAACCGTCATGGGCGGCGCGGCCTCTCCGGCACGCAGCCCCATGACCGGCTCGGGCTTCGGCATCGTCAACGGACGCGGCGGCCTGGGCAACAACTAGCGCGGTATCTCGCCCTCCTCCAGTCGCATGACTGTATGAGCGTATGGTCATGCGATCGGAGGGGCGGGCGTTCCCTCCGGCCGCCGTGCCCGCAGGGACGGAGCAACGCCTCCGAGGTGCGCGACGGGCTGAAGGAAAGAAGAAATCTCATTGCCGCGCGGAAAATTATCGTGCTACGTCTGAACGCACAGGCAGCAACCTCGAGGAACCATCCGAAGGAGGGCGGCATGGAGCAGAAGTCGGGCGGGTTCAGACGCTGGACGGTGATCGCGATCGCCGTGGTCCTGGTCACCGCGCTGCACTTCGGCAACGTGGGCGGGGAGATCGGGCTGCACATGGTGCATCGCGAGCTCTATTTCGTGCCCATCCTGCTCTCCGCGTTCTGGTTCGGTTTCAGGAGCGGCCTTGCCGTGGCGCTCCTGGTCTCGGCCCTCTATCTTCTCGGCCTCGTCGTGGTCGGTTTTCATCATGTCGCGCCCCTGGTGGCCGTATTGCAGACGGCGGTCTTCATCCTCGCGGCCGGGCTGCTCGGCTGGCTGGCCGAGCGCCAGCGCGTGGAGCAGGCCGAGGAGGCAGAGGCGGACAAGCTGCAGGCCCTGGGCCAGGCGGCCAGCGCCCTGAGCTTCGACCTGCAGAATTTCGTGCGCACCATGGAACGCCTCTACGCCAAGGCGGGCGGCTTCGGCGTGCAGGACCTGGACGCCGAGTTCGCGCAGCAGATGGCACGGGCGCGCATCCTCATGGCCACCGTGGAATCCTTCGTGCCCAAGCGGCACATCGCGCCGGTGGCCGAGGACCTGAATCTGGCCGTGAGCCGCTATCTGGACGAGGAGTGGACCTCCGTGGCCGGGCGGCGCGTGCGCCTGGTGCGCGACCTCGACCCGACCGGCTGCCCGGCCTTCGTGGACCAGGGACAGGTCGTCTGGGTCCTGGACAAGCTTCTGCAGAACGCCCTGGACGTGACCCGGCCCGGCGGCGAGGTCAGGGTCTTCACGCGCTGCGAGGAGAAGGCCTGCCTCCTCGGCGTCGAGGACCACGGTCCGGGCATCCCCGCCGATCAGCAGGAAAAGCTCTTCACCCCCTTCTTCACCACCAAGGGCGCGGGCACGGGCCTGGCCCTGGCCGGAAGCATGCGCACCATGCGCGAGATGGGGGGAGACATCGTCGTCAGGAGCGAGCCCGGAAAGGGCTCGCTCTTCACTCTGGTGGTCCCCGGGGGCGTGCCCCAGGGGTGCAAGGAAGGAGGCGAGGCATGAAGCAGCATACGGCGAGTCGGGCCAGGGAACGGACCATGGAGCGCCCGATCCACGGACCTACGCTTTGGCTGACGTCCGGCATCGTGGCGGCGGCCCTTCTCTGGGGCTGGTCCATCCTCTCCCTGGCCATGCGGGCGGCGCGCTAGCCCCGCCTCTCGAGGGCGCCTCGAGCGTCCGAGAAAATCAAGCACGGCCGGCGGGCGCGCGATCATGCGTCCGCCGGTCGTTCGTCGTATGGCCGGGAAAGGTTCGGGCCGGTAACTACGACCGGCCGGAAGAGGAGTCCTTCGCCTTCCCGCCGCCCCGATGCGTCGAGGCCGCCCGGCACCTGGGGCAGAGGCCGAAGAAGTCGACCCGGTGCGAGGTCACGGCGAAGCCCGTCTGTTCGGCCAGCCGCGCGGCCATGTCGTTCAGTCCCGGAATCTCCGGGTCCATGATGGCCCCGCAGCGGGTGCAGATGAGATGCGGGTGGGGGTAGGGCCTGCTGCCGTCGTAGCGGTTGTCGCGGTCGCTGAACTGCAGCTCCAGGACTTCCCCGGCCTGCTTGAGCAGGGCGATGGTCTTGTAGACCGTGGCCAGGCTCATGGAGGGGTGATCGGCTCGCAGCCGGGCGTAGACCTGCTCGGCCGAGGGGTGCCCACGGCTCTCGGCCAGCACGCGCAAAATGGCCAGGCGCTGCGGCGTGAGCCTGTGGCCCAGGGCCTTCAGGTGTTCAGTTATCTGCGTGAAACGTTCGAAATTCTTTGCCATGGATGTGTGACTCGTGGTCAATCATGAAGCTGACTAAGCCCTCGGGGCAGCTCTGTCAACGCACCGTGGCCGCGTCTGTCCATGAATCACTGCGCATGCACGGTAAAAGCTATATCTGAAGTAATGCTGCAGGGGGGGTGCGCCCGGCTCGGGGACGGGGCCGCCAGGCGGGGCGAGGTCCGCTTTTTTGCCCGTCCGCCCTTGACCGGCGGGCATCGGCGGCTTAAAGGTACCGTGGCTTGTTCATGCAGTAGTATACGGCACCACGGACTGTAATGCGCGGAAAACGTCACGCCATATCCATCGTTTTGATGACCCTGGGTCTCGTGCTCTTGTGGTGCGGAGGCCTGTGGGCCGCCAGTCTGCAACGCCAGTTCAATACCGCCTATACGGACTTCCATTCCCTGGACAGGAGCAAGAAGCGCTCGGCGCAGCGCTCCGAATGGCTCGCGGTGCAGAAGGAGTTCCTGGATATCTATACCAGCGATCCCGGCGGATCGTTCGCGCCCAAGGCCCTCTACTACGTGGGCCGGGTCAACGAGGAACTGGGGCAGCGCTCGCGCCTGGCCGGGGACTACGAGAACGCCTGCGACTACTTCCAGCGCATGGTCTCGCGCTTCCCGAGCCACCCCTGGGCGGACGACTGCCTCTACCGCAAGGCCGAGATCAACCTGCGCCACCTGAACAGGCCGGACAGGGCCTACGCCGACCTGCTCATCCTGGACCACAAGTACACCAAGGGCGACATGCACGCCAAGGCCCAGGCCCTGCTGCGCGAGATCGACGCCAAGCATGCCGGGGGGGCGGCCCCCGCCGCGGCCGGCGCGAAGTCCTCAGGCAGGAAGAAGGACGCGGACAAGGCCGCGGACACGCTCGCCGCGTCCATCGTGAGCGGCGCCTCGGCCTCCGACTCGGACGGCGGCGATGCCCCGGGCGCGGCCGCCGCGGCGGACTCGTCCGGCGCGTCCTCCCAGGGCGGCTCCGTGACCCTGGACCACGTGCGCTGGCACAGCTCGGACGAGTACACCCGCGTGGTCCTCGACCTCTCGGGCGAGGCGCGCTTCAAGTGGCAGCTCCTGGCCGCGAATCCCGACGCCGACACGCCGCACCGCCTCTACATCGACCTCCTGGACACCGGCCTTTCCAAGTCCTCGGCCCAGGACAAGACCGTACGCGACGGCATCCTCAAGCAGATCCGCACTGCCCAGAACACGCCGGACACGGTCCGCGTGGTGCTCGATTTCAACAAGTTCCAGGACTACAAGCTGTTCCAGCTCTACGACCCCTACCGCGTGGTCGTGGACGTCTACGCCCCGCGCAAGGGCCAGCCCGCCAAGGCCGTGACCGCGGCGGCCTCGGGCGACTCGGGGCCCACGTCCGCGAAGAGCGCCCGCGAATCCGCTTCCAGATCCAAGTCCAGGTCCCGCTCGCGCTCCGGCAAGGGCGCCATGAACGTGGCCTCCTCGCGCGAGCCCGAGCCCATCACTCCCGGCCCCTCGCAGCGCAAGCACTCCGAGTCGCTCATCGAGCAGCTCGGCCTGTCCGTGGACACGATCATGATCGACCCGGGCCACGGCGGAAAGGACTCCGGGGCCATCGGCGCGGGCGGACTGTACGAGAAGAACGTGGTCCTGCGCGCGGCCAAGATCCTGGGCGCCAAGCTCGAGGCCAGGGGCTTCCACGTCGTCTACACGCGCAGCACGGACAAGTTCATCCCGCTGGAGGAGCGCACGGCCATGGCCAACGTGCGCAAGGCGGACCTCTTCATCTCGCTGCACTGCAACGCGGCCGACGACTCGAGCGCCAAGGGGCTCGAGGTCTACAGCCTGAACCTGGCCAAGACCAAGGACGCCGTGCGCGTGGCCGCGCGCGAGAACGCGGTCACGGCCAAGCGCATCAGCGACCTGCAGGTCATCCTCACGGACCTCATGCTGAACTCCAAGGTCAAGGAGTCCAAGGACCTCGCGGGAGACGTGCAGGGCGGCATCCTGCGCAGCGTGCGCAAGACCTACCCGCTGCACGACCGCCGCCAGCGCGAGGCCCCGTTCTACGTGCTCATGGGCGCCAAGATGCCCGCCATCCTCGTGGAGATGGGCTACATCACCAACCCCACCGAGGCGCGCAAGCTGGACTCCGACTCCTACCTCGACGACCTGTGCGACGGCATCGTCGCGGGCGTGGGCAGCTACAAGCGCACCATCGAGCGCTACGCCAGCCGCTAGGCGGCCGTTTTCCCCTATCCCGCCGCCCCTTGACGCGGCCGCGCCGAGCAGACAGGGTTGCCCGAACGCCATCATTCCCGCGGAGGCTTTCGCGACGCAATGGACGCACCCATCCCCTGGCCCGACTTCTTCGCCGCCCTGGACGACGGCTACCTCGTGCTCGACGCATCGCAGCGCGTGGTCCAGGCCAACCCCTCGGCGGGCAGGCTGCTCGGGCTCGAGGCCGGAGCCCTGGCCGGGCGCCCCGCGGCGGAGCTGGCGCCCGGGCTCGGCGGCTGGCTGCGCCAGGGCGCGCAGATCAGGCCGCTGCTCCTGAAGAAGCAGGGCTGCGTCTGCCGCGCCTTTCCCCTCGGCGGGCCCGAGGGCGAGCCCCTGACCGTGCTGCGCCTGCGCACGGGCCTGGACGGCGAGGACCGCAGCAGCGGCGGGCGGCTCCTGAGCCAGCTGCAGGCCATCTTCGACCATTCGAGCGACGGCATCTGGGTCACGGACGGCACGGGCACGATCATCAGCATCAACCGCGCTTCCGAGCAGCTGAACGCCATCAAGGCCGCGCAGTTCCTGGGCAAGAAGGCGGACAGCGTTGTCCGCGAAGGGCTCGTGGACCGCTCCGTGACCCTGGAAGTGCTGCGCGTGAAGAAGCAGATAAGCCTCATCCAGCACATCAGGCGCACCAAGAAGCAGCTCCTGGTCACGGGCACGCCCACCTTCGACAACCGGGGCGAGATCGACCTGGTGGTGGTCAACGAGCGCGACATCACGGAGCTGAACAACCTGCGCTCCTCCCTGGAGCGGGCGAGGCGGGCGCAGGAGAAGGTGCAGAGCGAGCTGGCCGAGCTGACCATGCGCGAGCTCCTCGAGTCCGACATCGTGGCCGAGAGCCCGTCCATGCGCAAGCTCATGACCATGATCCTGAAGCTCGCCGGGCTCGACGCCTCGGAGGTCCTGCTGCTCGGCGAGTCCGGCACGGGCAAGGGGCTGCTCGCCAAGTACCTGCACCAGAGCAGCCCGCGCAGCGCCCGTCCGTTCCTGCAGATCAACTGCGCGGCCCTGCCCGCCAACCTCTTCGAGGCCGAGCTCTTCGGCTACGAGCGCGGCGCTTTCACCGGCGCCAGCGAGTCGGGCAAGGCCGGGCTCCTCGAGCTGGCCCAGGACGGGACCTTCTTCTTCGACGAGGTGGGCGAGATCCCCATGGACGTGCAGGCCAAGCTGCTCAAGTGCCTGGACGACCGCGAGTTCATCCCCCTGGGCGGCAAGGAGCCCAAGAAGGTCACCTGCCGCATCGTGGCCGCCACCAACCGCGACCTGGACGACCTCGTGGCGCGCGGCCGCTTCAGAAAGGACCTCTACTACCGGCTGAACACCTTTTCCGTGCGCATTCCGCCCCTGCGCGAGCGCCAGGACGACATCTTCGAGCTGGCGAACCTCTACCTGCGCCGCTTCAACGAGCAGTACGGCAGCGCCAAGCGCTTCACCCACCGCGCCGTGGACGCGCTGACGCGCTATCCCTTCCCGGGCAACGTGCGCGAGCTCATCGGCATCATGAAGAAGGCCGTGGCCATCTGCGAGGACCAGGTGCTGGACGAGTTCCTGGAGCAGATGATCTCGGGCTCCGCCGAGCGGGTGCGCGGCGTGCGCGGCAGGCCCAGCAGCCTGGCCGCCGAGGTGGAGCGCGTGGAGCGCGAGATGCTGCGCCGCGCCAGGGCGGCCTGCCGCACCACGCGCGAGATGGCCGTTTTTCTGGGCATCAGCCAGCCGTCCGTGGTACGCAAGCTGAAACGGCACGGCATGCAGGCGGATGATTCATAAATGAATCGGAAGATGTTCGAGGCGTGACACGGGTTACAAATTTGCCAAAAAATCGGAGATGCGAAAGCCTCGTCAGGGCCTTGCGTTGCCGGGAGGGACCTCGGGAAACGCAGCGGATTCGTACATCGGCGCGGCCGAGTGTCGGTAAAATTTGATCATTTTGTCCAAAAAAATGTCGATTCACAATTGAATCAGATATGTTCTTGAATGATTGCAGGCTGATAGGACTAAAAAGCTGATCCATAAGTGAATCACACTCCTCCGGTGCTCCTGCCTATCTGTCCGGCATAGCAGGAATTATTCCATGAGGTCCGGCTTTTGCTCAATTGAGGCCACGGCATTCGCTCATGCACCTCAACCAGAGAGAAGGCACGGATCATGTCGAAGAGCAACAAGTCCCTAGCAGAACGCCGCGAGAAAGCGGTCGCCAAGGGCGTTTCCAACATGGCGCCCGTCTTCGCCGCCCGCGCCGAGGGCGCGGTGGTGACGGACGTGGAAGGCCGCGAGTTCATCGATTTCGCCGGCGGCATCGGCGTGAACAACGTCGGCCACTGTCATCCGAAGGTGGTGGAGGCGGTCAAGCGCCAGGCCGAGCAGCTGATGCACACCTGCTTCCACGTCGTGCAGTACGAGCCGTACGTGGAACTCTGCGAACGCCTGTGCGAGCTGACCCCGGGTAATTTCCCCAAGAAGGCCGTGCTCGTGAACAGCGGCGCCGAGGCCGTGGAGAACGCGATCAAGATCGCGCGCAAGGCTACCGGACGCCAGGCCGTCATCGCCTTCGAGACGGGCTTCCACGGCCGCACGCTCCTGACCATGAGCCTGACCAGCAAGGTGAAGCCCTACAAGTTCGGTTTCGGGCCCTTCGCGCCCGAGATCTACCGCATGCCCTACGCCTACTGTTACCGCTGCCCCATGGGCCGCGAGTACCCCTCGTGCGACATCGCCTGCGCCGAGCACCTGCGCAACTTCTTCATCGGCAACGTGGCCCACGAGAACGTGGCCGCGCTGATCGTCGAGCCGATCTGCGGCGAGGGCGGCTTCCTGACCCCGCCGCCCGAGTACTTCGCGCGGCTTCAGGCCATCTGCAAGGAGTTCGGCATCGTCTTCATCGTGGACGAGGTCCAGACCGGCGTGGGCCGCACCGGCACCATGTACGCCATCGAGCAGTGGGGCGTGGAACCCGACCTGATCACCACCGCCAAGTCGCTGGGCGGCGGCATGCCCATCTCCGCCGTGGTCGGCAAGGCCGAGATCATGGACGTCACCCATCCGGGAGGCCTGGGCGGCACCTACGGCGGCAACCCCGTGTGCTGCGCCGCCTCCCTGGCCGTGCTCGACGTCTTCGAGGAGGAGAAGCTCCTCGACGTCTCCAAGGCGCTGGGCGAGAAGGTCCGCGCCCGCTTCGAGTCCTGGAAGGAGTCCATCCCCATGGTCGGCGACGTGCGCGGCAAGGGCCCCATGCTCGCCCTCGAGCTGGTCACCGACCGCGAGAAGAAGACCCCGGCCACGGCCCAGGCCAAGGAAGTCTCCAGGCGCTGCTACGAGAAGGGCCTGATCGTGCTGTCCTGCGGCAACTTCGGCAACGTGATCCGAACGCTCATGCCGCTCGTCATAAGCGACGAGCAATTGGAGCGCGGCTTGGCCATCCTGGAGCAAACCCTGCGCGAGGTCGCTGCGGGGTAATGCGGACGGGCCGGTGCGATCTTGCGCGCACCGGCCCGTTTGTTTTTCGGCTGTGCACCCGAACCGTCCACTCGTGTCCATCCAAAGGAGGAGCCTCATGAAGCGCACATGGAAAAGCGTCCTGGGAGCGGCCGTGGCCGCGGCGGCCCTGTTGGCCGTATCCCTCGCACCGACCGGAGCCGCCGCCGCCGACAAGGTGGTCAAGATCGGCAACCTGCTCCCGCTGTCCGGCCCCTCCGCGTCGGTGGGCCAGCAGGGCAAGCAGGCCCGCGAGATGGCCGTCGAGGAGATCAACGCCGCGGGCGGCATCAAGTCCCTGGGCGGCGCCAAGCTGCAGCTCATCTTCGCCGACACCAAGTCCGACCCCAACGTGGGCGTGAGCGAGACCGAGCGCCTGATCAACACCGACAAGGTGGACGTCATCACCGGCGCCTGGAACTCCTCCGTGACCTACCCGACCACCGCCGTGGCCGAGCGCTACAAGGTTCCCTACCTGGTGCCCGTCTCCGTGCGCGACACCATCACCGAGCGCGGCTTCAAGTACGTCTTCCGCGTCGCGGCCAAGGACTCCTGGTGGACGCGTGACCAGTTCGCGTTCCTCAAGGACATGGAGAAGGAGTTCGGCGTTCCCCTGAAGACCGTGGCCTTCGTCTACGAGAACGGCGACTGGGGCACCGGCTTCGCCGCGCAGTGGAAGAAGCTGGCCGAGCAGTCCGGCATGAAGGTCGTGCTCGACGAGCCCTACCCGTCCTCCTCCACCGACCTCACGGCCGTGGTCATGAAGATCCGCCGCGCCAACCCCGACGTCCTGCTGCTGACCTCGAACGCGGCCGACGCCATCCTGCTGACCAACACCCTGGCCGACTACAAGGTGCATCCCAAGGCCATCATCGGCTCCGGCGGCGGCCACGCCGACCCGACCTTCATCAGCGCCACGGGCAAGAACTGCCGCTACCTCTTCGACATCGTGGAGTGGGAGACCGACGTCAACAAACCCGGCGCCGCCGAGACCAACGCCAAGTACAAGAAGCTCTACGGCTACAACATGACCGGCGAGGCCGTGGACGCCTACGCCTCCATGTACGTGCTGAAGGACGCGCTCGAGCGCGCCGCCTCCCTGAACCCCGAGAAGCTCCGCGACGCCCTGGCCACGACGGACCTGAAGACCGGCCCCGGCATGATCGTGGCCTACGACTCCATCCAGTTCGACGAGTCCGGCCAGAACAAGAACGCGGCCCTGTCGATCGTGCAGATCAACGACCTCGGCAAGGGTCTCGAGCGCATCACGGTGTGGCCCAAGTCCGCCCGCCGCGCCGGGTACACCCCCGTCTTCCCCATGCCCTCTAAGTAACGACGCGCAAGCCCGGGCGGAGGGGGCTCCCCCCTCCGCCCATCCATTCAGGAGAGCCGCATGTTCTATTTCTTCCAGGACGTTCTCGACGGGGTCCTCATGGGCTCCATCTACGGCCTCGTCGCCCTGGGGCTCACGCTCATCTTCGGCGTGCTCAAGGTCATCAACTTCGCCCACGGCTCCTTCATCATGCTCGGCATGTTCGTGGCCTACTGGGCGGTGGCCCTGTCGGGACTGCATCCCTATCTGGCGCTGATCATCGTGCTGCCGACCATGTTCTTCTTCGGCTACTATTTCCAGAAGCTGCTCATCCAGCCCATCTTCAAGGCCGAGAGCAACGTGCGCGAGCCGACCACGGTCATCATCGTGACCACGGGCGTCTGGTACATCCTGGACAACCTGGCCCTGATCCTCTTCGGGCCGGACTACCGTGCGCTCTCGCCGAACCCGCTCAAGGGCAAGATGCTCGAGTTCGGCGACCTGATCATCTCCGAGCCCAAGCTCTACGGCTGCCTGATCGCGCTGGCCACGGCCGGCTTCCTGGCCTGGTTCCTGCGCAAGACGCGCATGGGCCGCGCCATCCGCGCCGTGAGCCTGGACCGCGAGGCCGCGAGCCTCATGGGCATCAGCCAGTGGAAGATCTTCGCCGTGGCCATGGGCATCGGCACGGCCGTGGCGGGCATCTCCGGCGTCGTGCTCACGCCGTTCTACAACGTCTACCCCTCGGTGGGCGTGCCCTTCGACGTGAAGAGCTTCGTCATCGTGGTCCTGGGAGGCCTCGGCAGCATCCCCGGCGCCATGATCGGCGGCATCATCATCGGCCTCATCGAGTCCCTAGGCCCCATCTACATGACCGCAACCTGGACCGAGGCCATCGTCTACGGCCTCTTCCTCCTCGTCCTGTTCGTCAAACCCTCGGGCCTCTTCGGGGTCAAGTACGACTGGTAGCCGCAACGGAGTGATCATGACGCCAGAAAGATTCAAGAAATTCTGCCTCGCGGCGGCCGTGCTGGCGGCCTTTGCGGTGCCCCTGGTGGTGCACAGCCCCACCTATCTGCACATGCTGATCATGCTCTTCCTCTACGCCTACATGACCACCACCTGGAACCTGGTGGGCGGCTTCGCGGGCGTGCTGCCCCTGGGCCACTCGGTCTTCGTGGGCATCGGGGCCTACGTCTCGACCATGCTCTGGCTGCAGTGGGGCATAAGCCCGTGGATCGGCATGTTCGCGGGCGGCATCCTGGCCGCCTTCGTGGGCGTGCTCATCGGCCTGCCCACGCTCAAGATGCGCGGCGCCTACTTCGCCCTGTCCACCATGGCCTTCGTGGAAGGCATGCGGGTCATCGTCGAGAACCTGGACAAGGTCGGCCCCTTCGTGCTCAACGGCCCGCGCGGGCTCAACATCCCGCCCATCGAGCACGACAGCTTCGCGGCCTTCCAGTTCATCGACAAGCAGCCGTACTACTACATCGTGCTGGTCATGCTGCTCCTGGCCGTGTTCATCACCTGGCGCGTGGCCCGCTCCAAGATGGGCTACCTGCTCATGGCGGGCGGCGAGGAGCCGGACGCGGCGCAGGCGCTCGGCGCCAACGTGACCCGGCTGAAGGTCATGGCCATGGCGCTCAGCTCCTTCCTCACGGCCCTGGCCGGAACCTTCATCGCCCAGCTCACGCTCTTCATCTACCCGAAGAGCGTGCTCACCCTGGACCTCTCCTTCGAGCTGGCCTTCATCGCGCTCATCGGCGGCCGCGGCTCCATCGCCGGCCCCATCCTCGGCGCGCTCCTGCTCAGGCCCGTCACCGAGGTCTCGCGCATGTACCTCTCGGACTCCCTGCCCGGCCTTCACCTGATCATCCTGGGCGTGGTCCTCATCCTGGTCATGCTGTTTCAGCCGCGCGGCCTGCAGGAGCCCCTGGGCAGGCTCTTCGACCGCTTCGTGCGGCGCTTCGGCGGAGGGGACAAGGCCGCCGCGGAGGTGGACGCATGAACATGCTCGAGATCAAGGAACTGACCAAGGACTTCGGCGGCCTGCGCGCCATCGACTCCCTGGACCTGACCATCGGCAAGGGCGAGATCCTGGGGCTCATCGGGCCCAACGGCGCGGGCAAGTCCACGGCCTTCAACTGCGTGGCCGGGCTCTTCGCGCCGACCATGGGCGAGATCCGCTTCGACGGTCGGCGCATCAACGGCGAGAAGCCCTGGAACCTGTGCAAGGCCGGGCTCGCGCGCACCTTCCAGATCGTCAAGCCCTTCGCCACCAAGAGCGTGCTCTTCAACGTCATGGTCGGCGCCTTCGCGGTCACGGACGACACGGAGGAGGCGCGCGAGAAGGCGCTGGCCGTGCTCGACTTCCTGCACCTCAAGAAGCACAAGGACACGCGCGCGGGCAACCTGACCATCGCGGACAGGAAGCGGCTGGAGATCGCGCGCGCCCTGGCCACGGAGCCCAAGCTCCTGCTGCTCGACGAGGTCATGGCCGGGCTCCGCCCGACGGAGGTGGACGAGGTCATCGCCATCCTGCGCACCCTGAAGGAGCGCGGCATGACCATCTTCGTCATCGAGCACATCATGCGCGCCATCATGGCGCTTTCGGACCGCGTGGTGGTCATCCAGTTCGGCAGGAAGATCTGCGAGGGCACGCCCGAGGCGGTGGCCTGCGACGAGAACGTTATCAAGGCCTACCTGGGGGAGGACTATGTCGCTTCTTGAGGTCAGCAACATCGACGTCGCCTACGGCGACGTACAGGTCATCTACGACCTCTCCCTCAAGGTGGAGGAGGGCGAAGTCGTCTCCATCATCGGCGGCAACGGCGCGGGCAAGTCCACCCTGCTGAAGACCCTCTCGGGCCTGCTCAAGCCCCGCGCAGGCAGCGTCAGCTTCGAGGGCGCCGCCATCCAGGGCGCCGCGCCCGAGGCCATCGTGGACAAGGGGCTCATCCACGTGCCCGAGGGCCGCAGGCTCTTCTCGCTCATGAGCGTGCGCGACAACCTCGTGGTGGGCGCCTACAACGCCCGCGCCAAGGCCCGCGAGGAGAAGACCCTGCGCGAGGTCTACTCCATGTTCCCCCGCCTGCTCGAGCGCCAGGACCAGCTGGCCATGACGCTCTCGGGCGGCGAGCAGCAGATGGTGGCCATCGGCCGCGGCCTCATGGCCGTGCCGCGCCTGCTCATGCTCGACGAGCCTTCCCTCGGCCTCGCGCCGATCCTGATCAAGGAGATCTTCAAGAACGTGCGCAAGATCGCCGAGGCCGGGACCACGGTCCTCCTCGTCGAGCAGGACGTGCGCCACTCCCTGGCACTCTCGGACCGCGGCTACGTGCTCGAGCACGGCCGCATCGTCATGGAGGGCCCGGCCAAGGAGCTCGTGGACAACCCGCACATCAAGACCGCCTACCTCGGTATCTGACGGGACGTCCGCGAAACACGCAAGGCCGTGTTTCGCGGAGGACCGCTCGCCGAAAAACGTGGTTTTCGGCTCGCTCCGCCGCCTTTCGGCGGCGGAGCCGGACATGCGTCCGGCTCGCGCGCCGCGCATCACGCCGTGGGACTGCCCGGTCCCTCCACGGATGCGGCGCGCCCGCCCGGCATCCCCGGACGGATTCACGGTACCCGGCCCGCGCGTGAGCGCGGGCCGGGTACCCGGAGTTTCCGCGTTCCCGCGGGGTTGCATCCCGGGCCGTCACGAAATATTCAAGCTCCCTCGGCTAGACACCCGAGGCCGGTGGTGCCCGCCGCCGCGACCGGCCGCATTCGGAAGACCATATTGCGAGGCGGGAAAGGATGAAGAACATGGCCATGATATCCGTCAATCCGGCGACCGGCGAGGAGCTCGAGCGCTTCCGGGAGATGACGCCCGAGGAGGTCCGCGCCGTGGTCGAGCGCACCCGCGTGGCCCAGCTCGCCTGGCGCGAGACCGCCCTCGAGGAGCGCGCGCGGCTCCTGCACCGCGCGGCGGAGGTGCTGCGCGACGACGTGGAGAACCTGGCGCGGACCATGACGCTCGAGATGGGCAAGCCCATCGTCCAGGCCCGGGCCGAGGTCGAGAAGTGCGCCTCGGTCTGCGACTTCTACGCCGACAACGGCGCCGCCTATCTCGCGCCCGAGGCCGCCGTGAGCGACGCCGCGCGCTCCTACGCCGCCTTCAGGCCCCTGGGCACCGTCTTCCTGGTCATGCCCTGGAACTACCCCTACTGGCAGGTGTTCCGCCAGGGCGCGCCGAACCTCATGGCAGGCAACGGCCTCCTGCTCAAGCACGCCTCCAACGTGCCCGGCTGCGCGCTCTCCATCGAGAAGGTCCTGCGCGAGGCGGGCTTCCCGGAGGACATCTTCCGCACGCTGATGATCGGCTCGTCCCAGGTGAACGCGGTGCTCGAGGAGCCGAGCGTGCGCGCCGTGAGCCTCACGGGCAGCGACGCCGCGGGCCGCGCCGTGGCCGCCAAGGCCGGGTCGCTGCTGAAAAAGTCCGTGCTCGAGCTCGGCGGCTCCGACCCCTTCGTGGTCCTGGCCGACGCGGACATCGAGCGCGCAGCGGCCGTGGGCGCCATGGCGCGCTGCGGCAACACGGGCCAGGCCTGCATCGCGGCCAAGCGCTTCATCGTCGTCGGGAAGGTCTACGACGAGTTCCTGGCGCGATTGAAGGAGCACATGGCCGCGCTCAAGGTGGGCGATCCCCTGGACGAGTCGAACCAGCTCGGCCCCATGGCGCGCGAGAACCTGCGCCGCGAGCTGCACGCCCAGGTCGAGGCCTCGGTGGCCGCGGGCGCGAAGCTCGCGCTCGGCGGCGCGCCCCTGCCCGGGCCCGGCGCCTACTACCCGCCGACCATCCTCACGGACGTGAAGCCCGGCATGCCCGCCTGGCGCGAGGAGTTCTTCGGCCCGGTGGCCATCGTCATCCGCGTCGCGAACGACGAGGAGGCCGTGGCCGTGGCCAACGACACGCCCTTCGGCCTGGGCGGCTCGGTCTGGACGCGCGACGAGGCCAAGGGCGAGGCCCTGGCCGCGCGCATCGAGGCGGGCTGCGTGTTCGTCAACGGCATGGTCAAGAGCGACCCGAGGCTCCCCTTCGGCGGGGTCAAGGAGTCCGGCTACGGCCGCGAGCTCTCCCACTACGGCATGCGCGAGCTGGTGAACATCCAGACCGTCTGGATCGCGTAGATCGCGCAGAACTTCGTAGAACCTCGTAGACCGCGCACGCGCGGATCCCCGAAATAAAACGGCGGGGGAAGGGATCGTCCCTTCCCCCGCCGTCGTGCGTTGCGGGAGTCGCAAAAAAGGCCCGCCGCTAGATGGTGACCTCGAACTTCTTGAAGAAGTCCACGGGATTGTAGGACAGCTTGGCCTTGCGCAGTCCCTCGTCGCCCAGGTCCTGCTCGCGGTTGACCAGCGTGAAGCCGTCGGCGTCGTGGTCCAGGAAGGCCTGGTTGATGGCCTGGTACACGCCCTTGTAGTCCGGGTGGCCCTTCTCGAAGTGGATGACCAGGGTGGACTCGTCCAGGGCGTCGGCCACGGTGTAGGCCACCATGCGGCCGTCCACGCGCAGCGAGCCGCCCATGAGCCCGGGCAGCCGGTCCCAGTCGGTCAGCACGCGCACGATGGCCTCGTTCTCCTGCACCAGGGTGGCCTCGGACTCGCAGTCGCGCCACATGCACCACGACTCCTGCAGCTCCAGGGCCTCCTCGATGCAGTCCGGCGTCAGGGAGCGGTATTCCCAGTCGTAGAGCTTGCGGAACTGGTTCAGCAGGTTCTTCTTCTTGTGGAAGCGGTTGCCCGAGAGGTTCACGAGCTCCTCCACGGAGTAGAGGTAGTCCCAGTGCTCGCGCGCCTCGCGCGTCTCGGCGCCGAGCTTTTCGGCGAAGAGCGCGGCCACGGCCTCGGAGGCGCGGATGATGCGCCGCTCGGGGAACATCTCCGGCGTGAGCGCCACGCTGCCCACCGGGCCGACCGGGGCCCACAGCGCGGGCTCGGGCCGTTCCTGGCGGATCCAGCACAGCCCGTCGCGGAACATCCAGGACAGGCCGTAGACCTCGGCCCAGCCCCAGAGGTTGATGAAGCTGTAGTCGGAGGAGCGCGCGGGCGAGGCCGCGAGCAGGGCGGCGTATTCCTCGCGCCGGTCGAGGCATATGGGGGAGAAGTCTTCAGTCGCCATTGTTCTTCCTTCTGCGGACCAGGGAGAATCTGCTCCAGTCCTTATACGCGAAGATATACAGCACGATGACGGCCTGCAACCCTTGCGAAAGGAGCATGGCCAGCCACACGCCGCGCGAGTTGCCCATGACCACGTGGCCGAGCAGCCAGGCCAGCGGCAGGCGCACGAGCCACGAGGCGCCGCCGAAGGCGAGCAGGATGTAGAGTGTGGCGCCCGCGCCGGTGAGCGCTCCGGCCATGGTCATGGTCGTCAGGGTGAAGGGGATGGCCAGCAGGTTGTACGAGAGGTAGCTCACGCACTGCCTGGCCACGGCCGGGTCCGGGGCGATGAAGGCGGCGAGCGGCGCCACCCAGTGCCACACGGCCACTGCCGCGACGGACATGCTGACCACGCCCAGGGCCAGCACCTTGAAGCCGTAGGACTTGGCGAGGTCCGGCCTGCCCTGGCCCAGGTACTGGCCGACCAGGATGGAGGCGGTCATGTTGAAGGCCACGCCGGGCAGAAAGAGGAACGACTCCACGCGCAGCCCCGCGCTCATGCCCGCCAGCGCGGGCACGCTGCCCACGGGCAGGGAGCCCACGATGGCGAAGAGCACGAGGTAGGCGCCGTTCCAGACCACCTGCATGAGCCCGCCAGGCCAGGCCACCTTGACGATGTAGGGCAGGGCCTTGCGCGCCCAGCGAAGCGGCGGGAAGGCCTCGGCCGTGAGCATGCCCCGGCGGCGCAGGAGCCAGATGTCGAGGCACATGCCCGCGGTGATGGAGCCGAAGGTGCTCCAGGCGAGCCCCCGATAGCCCATGTTCGGGAAGCCCCACCAGCCGAGCCCCAGGCCGAGGTCGCCGATGGTGTTCACGATCGTGGCCAGGACGATGACGTAGAGCGGCTCCATGACCCGCTTCTGGGCGCGGAACAGGGCGTTGCAGACGATGAACACGTAGTAGAAGGGCAGGAGCAGCAGGAAGACGTCGTAGTAGACGTCCATGACCGGGGCCACGGCTTTGGGCACCTGGAGCATGGCCAGCACCGGGTGCTTGATGGGCAGGCCCACGAGGAAGATGCACAGCCCCGAGAGCACACCCGTGACCAGCACGAGGCCGATGTAGCGCTGCACCCGGCGCCTGAGCCCCGCGCCCATGGACTGCGAGACCGCGGCCACCGCGCCGTTGGCCACGGCCGTGGCGATGACCAGGAAGAAGAAGAGCAGCGAGTTGACCATGCCCATGGCCGCCTGCACCGTGCTGTCGATGCGCCCGGCCACCAGGATGTCCACGAAGCCGATGAGGAAGTTGAAGAACATCATCAGCATCTGGGGCCAGGCCAGGCGCCAGATGGTGGATATGGGCCGCGGAGCGGGCGCGGCCTGTCCGGCCTGCGCCTCGCGCGCGCCGGAAGCGGTCCCGGCCGTGCGGGGAGAACGTTTGGGGGAAACTCTCGTCATGTGTGCCTCGTGGAAAGGCCGTTTGTCCTATCCCACCCGCACGGGAAAAGCAAACCGCGGCCGTACGGAAAGCGGTCGTACCCGGGGTACGCGGTCCGCACCGCCTGAAGGTTTTCCATCCTCTATCCACCGAAGCCCGCCTATGGACACGATTACGTCCTGCAATCACGCATTCTGTCCTGGACGTGACCCGTCGGCTATGTTAGCGTTAACACATGTTAGCTTGAACACAAAAACGGAGAGGGGGGCAGCATGTCCTTACCCGAAGCCCGGCTGCGCCTGCGTATGTGGCTCGAGATGGACGGCGAGCAGGCGCTCGGCCTCGGCCGCGCCATCCTGCTGCGCGAGGTCGAGCGGCAGGGGTCGCTGAACAAGGCGGCCAAGGCGCTCGGCATGTCGTACCGCGCCGCCTGGGGGCGCCTGAAGAAGACCGAGGAGGTCCTGGGAGAGCACCTGGTCGTGGAGCAGGAGAAGGGGCGGGGCTTCACCCTCACCCCGCATGCCCGCGAGCTCGTGGAGGCCTTCCAGGAGTGGTACGCCGACGTGGAGGCCTACGCCGTGCGCACCGCGCAGAACCGTTTCCCCTTCCCCGTCGCACCGTTCGAAAGCGAGGAACCATGACCACCAACCCCGCCCTGGCCGCCTGCGCGGTCGCCACCATCGGCCCCTGGACCTTCGACGAGTACATCGAGGAGTGCCGGAAGTTCCACAGCTACCCCGCGCCGGGCCTGATCCTGGGCGGGATCATGGTGCAGGCCGCCCGCCGCCGCCTGCCCGAGGGCGTGCTCTTCGACGCCGTGGCCGAGACCTCCTCCTGCCTGCCCGACGCCGTGCAGCTGCTCACCCCCTGCACCGCGGGCAACGGCTGGCTGCGCGTCGTGGACCTGGGCCGCTACGCCGTCTCGCTCTACAACAAGTACAACGGCGAGGGCGTGCGCGTCTCCCTGAACGCCGAGGCGCTGGACGCCTGGCCCGAGATCAAGGGCTGGTTCTTCAAGCTCAAGACCAAGAAGGAGCAGGACTCCGACCGCCTGCGCGAGGAGATGCGCCTGGCGGGCGAGTCCATCCTCTCCGTGGCCGAGGTGCAGCTGAAACCCGCCCACGTGGGCAAGACCTCCAAGGGCCCCATCGCCGTCTGCCCCCTGTGCGGCGAGGGCTACCCCCGCCGCCACGGCGCCATCTGTCGCGGCTGCCAGGGCGAGGCCCCGGCCGACCTCCTGGGGCGTGACGATGCCCAGATTCCCGATGCCCCGCGGCTTACGGCCGTGCCCGCGGAAGAGGCCGTGGGCAAGACCGCCCTGCACGACATGACCCGCATCGACCCCGGCGAGAGCAAGGGCGCCGAGTTCACCCACGGACAGACCCTGACCGCGGGCGACGTCTGCCGCCTGCAGGCCATGGGCCGCATGCGCGTCTACCTCCTGGAGAACAACGAGCCCGGCGAGGAGTGGGTGCACGAGGACGACGCCGCGCGCGCCTTCGCCCACGGGCTTTCCGCCGACGACGCCATCGTGGCCAAGGGCGAGCCACGCGAGGGCAAGATCACCCTCCTGGCCGCCCGCGACGGCCTGCTCAGCGTGAACGAGGAGGCGCTGGAGCGCTTCAACCTCGTGCCCGGCGTCATGGCCGCCACCCGCCACAACTGCTCCGTGGTCAAGGCGGGCCAGCCCGTGGCCGCCACCCGCGCCATCCCGCTCTACCTGGCGCGCCGCGACTTCACCAAGGCCTGCGCCCTGCTCGACACCGAGCCGCCCCTGCGCCTGCTGCCCATCAAGCCCGCGCGCGCGGGGCTGCTCATCACCGGCACCGAGGTCTTCACCGGCCTCATCGAGGACAAGTTCGCGCCCATCCTCACGAAGAAGATCGAGGCCTTGGGCGGCTCGGTGGTCAAGACCCTCTTCGCCCCGGACGACGCCGGGCTGATCCGCGACGGCGTGAAGAGCCTGCTCGACGCGGGCGCCGACCTGATCATCACCACCGCGGGGCTCTCCGTGGATCCCGACGACGTGACCCGCAAGGGCCTCGTCGAGGCCGGGGCCGAGGACCTGCTCTACGGCATGTCCGTCACCCCCGGCGCCATGAGCCTCCTGGGACGCGTGGGGCACGCCCGGCTGCTCGGCGTGCCTGCCTGCGCCCTGTTCTTCCCCACCACGGCGGTGGACCTGCTCCTGCCCCGCATCCTCGCCGGAATGCCCATCACCCGCGCCGACCTCGCGCGCTCCGGCCACGGCGGCCTGTGCCAGGAATGCCCCACCTGCTCTTTCCCGCACTGCCCCTTCGGCAAGTAGCGGCGATTTCGCAGACCATCCGTTCGACTCCGACAGGCAGGGGAGGGCAAGGCGCCCTTCCCTGCCTTTTTTTCGACCTCTCCGTGACCACCCTCGGCCCCATTCCCACGCGCCGCGGCTGACGCCTGCGCGGTCCCCGCAGTCCGTCGCGGGCCCAATATGCCGCTCTTGGCATAAATGTTCGGAATTGCGTGAATTCGCTTGGAACTGTCATTTATAGTCGTGATATGTATCGGAAAAAATAATAATATAAAGGTATGGTGAAGAAGGGTAGCCAGGTAAATGAGCAGGCATATCGCTCCCCCCGGCGCGGCCGTCGCGCCGGGGAGCGCAAGACCGTGGTCCTGATCAGGGGGAACGTCGGTGCAACGGTTTTTCTCCGCGTTCGGCGCACGCCGACTGGGCATCGTGGCCGCCCTGTGCATCCAGCTCGCGGTGGGCATGTACGTCTACGCGGTCTTCTCCTCCTTTGCCGAGCAGGACGTTCGAAACGGCATCCTGTCCGACCGTCTGGGGCGTATCGCGGACCTGCGCGGGGATCTCGTGGACATGGAGACCGGGCAGCGCGGCTATCTCCTCACCGCCTCCCGGAAGTATCTCGAGCCGTACGACACCGCGCGCGGCCGCGTGAAGATAGACCTCGACGCCTTGCGCGGACTCCTTGGCGCCTCCGAGGCCGAACTCCTGGAAAAGCTGGTCGCGGTCAAGACCAAGGAGATGCAGGAGACCCTCGCCCTCTTTGACTCGGGAGACAGGGACGGGGCGTTCAAGATGGTCCGCTCGGACCTCGGCAAGCGGAGCATGGACGAAATACGCGCCGTGGTGGAGCGGGTGCAGGCTCGCGACCGCGACGAGGTCGCCGCGATCAGGGGGCGGCAGGAACGGGCGCGCGGCCGCGTGCGCCTGGCGCTGCTCGCCGGATTCGTTGTCAGCGCCGGGCTGCTGCTCGGGGCCTTCGGCCTGCTCGAACGGGAGGTGCGCCAGCGCCGGACCGTGGCCGTGGAGCTGGCCGCGCGCAACCGGGAGATGGAGAACTTCACCTACTCCGTGTCCCACGACCTGAAGGCGCCCCTGCGCGGCATCGACGGCTACAGCCAGCTGCTGCTCGAGGACTATGGGGAGAAGTTCGACGAGGACGGCCGCAGCTTTTTGCGCAACATCCGCCACGGCACGCTGCAGATGCACCGCCTGATCGACGACCTGCTCGAATATTCCCGCCTGGAGCGGCGGCCTTTCGAGTACGGCACGGTGGACCCGCGCGCCCTGTTCGAGACGCTGCTGGCCGAATGCGGAGCCGCGGCCGAGGATGTCGACCTCTCGCTGGACGTGCGCTGCGGCCCGGTGCGGGCTGATGCCAAGGGGCTCGGCATGGCCTTGCGCAACCTCGTGGACAATGCCGTGAAGTTCACGCGCGACGTGAACCCGCGGCAGGTCGAGATAGGCGGCGAGAGGACGGACGCGGGCGCGTGCAGATTGTGGGTGCGGGACAACGGCGTGGGCTTCGACATGAAGTTCCACGACCGCATCTTCGACATCTTCCAGCGGCTGCAACGGGCCGAGGACTACCCAGGCACGGGCATAGGCCTCGCCATCGTGCGCAAGACCATGGAACGCATGGGCGGCAGGGCCTGGGCCGAGAGCGAGCCCGGCAAGGGCGCAACCTTCTACCTGGAGTTTCCCGGATGACGGTGAACGAGATCGGCCCGATCCTGCTTGTCGAGGACAACCCCATGGACGTGGACCTGACCAAGCGCGCCTTCGCGCGGCGCAACCTCTCCAACCCGCTGCAGATCGCGCGCGACGGTGAGGAGGCCCTGGGCTTCGTGGAGCGCTGGGAAGACGGGGAGGCGCAGCCCGTGGTCATCCTCCTGGACCTGAAGCTGCCCAAGGTGGACGGCCTGGAAGTGCTGCGCCGCATAAAGGCCCACGAGAAGTACCGCAACATCCCGGTGGTGGTGCTGACGACCTCGGCCGACGACCGCGACGTGAACGAGGCCTATCGGCTCGGGGTCAACTCGTACATCGTCAAGCCCGTGGACTTTCAGAAGTTCATGGAAGTGGCCGGGCAGATAGAGATCTACTGGTGCGTGCTCAACACGCGGCTGTGAAGAGGGCGGGGCCGGTGAGGCGGCCCCGCGCGCCAAGGAAGGATGCGAGATGAAGCTTCTGTACGTGGAGGACAACGCCCTGGACGCCGATCTGGCGCGGCGCGCCATCCGTCGCTCGGCCCCGGGCACGGTCGTGGACACGGCCTCCACCCTCGGCGAGGCGAGGGCCTGCCTGGCGGCCGGAAAGGACGGCGAGGCGGGCTACGACCTGGTGATGACCGATCTGAACCTGCCGGACGGAAGCGGCCTCGAGATCCTGACCGAGATCAGGGCCAGGGACCTGCCCCTGGCCGTGGTCATCCTCACGGGGCTCGGCGACGAGCGGACCGTGGCCGCCGCGCTCAAGGCCGGGGCGGACGACTATCTTCCCAAGCGCCAGGGGTATCTGGAGCGTCTCCACGAGACGGCGACCGGGGCGGTGGAGCGTTTCCGCGCCGAGAGCGCGCGCAAGGCCCGTCCGCTGCACGTGCTCTACGCCGAGAACAACGCGGCGGACGCCGACCTTGCCCGGCGCCATTTCGCCCGCTACGCGCCGCACATCCGGCTGGACGTGGTGGGCAGCGCGCAGGAGGTCTACGCCCGGCTGCCCCGGTCGCCCGGCAGGCCCTGCGCCTACGACGCGCTGCTGCTGGACTACCACCTGCCGGGCGAGGGCGCCCTGGAGGTCCTGCGCACGGTGGCGCGCGATCTCCGCCTCGAGCTGCCGGTCGTCCTGGTCTCGGGGCAGGGCGACGAGGAGGTCGCCTCCAACGCCCTGCGCCTGGGCGCAGCGGACTACGTGGTCAAGCACCGGGACTACCTCTTCCAGCTCCCCCCGGCCCTGGAGAGCGTCAGCAACATGGCCAGGCTGCGCCGCGAACGGGCGGCGCTCAGAAGCGAGGAGGAAAAGTACCGCAGCATCTTCGAGAGCATCCAGGACGTCTACTGCGAGGTTTCGCTGGACGGCCTGATCCTCGAGGCCAGCCCCTCGGTCTCGGCCTTTTCCTGCGGACAGTACGAGCGGGGGGACTGGATCGGCATGTCCTTCTCGTCCCTGTGGGCCGCGCCGGAAGAGTGCGCGCGGCTTCTGGAGGAGCTGGAGCAGGCGGAGAGCGTGGCCGACCATGAGATCGTCCTGCGCAACAAGGACGGCTCGCCCCTCCATGCCTCGCTCGCGGCCTCGCTGTATCGCGACGGACAGGGCAGCGCCGTCTCCTTCAGGGGGACGCTGCGCGACGTCTCGGCCCGCAAGCGGGCCGAGGCGGCGCTGCTCGAGGCCAAGAACCAGGCCGAGGCCTTCAGCCACGCCAAGGCCGAGTTCCTGGCCAACATGAGCCACGAGCTGCGCACCCCCATGAACGGCGTGCTGGGCATGCTCCAGCTCCTGGAGGAGTGCGGCCTGGACGACGAGGCGTCAAGCTACGTCGGCATGGCCCGGCAGTCCTGCGAGCGGCTGACGCGCCTTCTGACCGACATCCTCGACCTCTCGCGCATGGACTCCGGACGGATGCAACTCGTGGAGCGCGAGCTGGTCGTGGACGATATCCTGAAATCCGTGGTGGACACCTTCCTGCTCTCGTGCCGACAGAAGGGGCTGCGCCTGGAGACGGTCAACGAGGTGGACGGCGGCGCGCGCCTGCTCGGCGACAAGACCAGGATCCAGCAGATCCTCTTCAACCTCGTGGGCAATGCCGTGCGTTTCACGGCCGCAGGAGGGGTGCGCGTCCTGGTCGGCCTGCTGCCGGGCGGGGCGGGCGACGCCCGGCACCTGTACATCGAGGTGGCGGACACGGGGCCGGGCATGTCTTCCGAGATGCAGGAGCGGCTTTTCGAGACCTTCTACCAGGGCGAGGGAGTCTACCGGAAGAAGCATCAGGGCGTGGGCCTCGGCCTGGCCCTGGTCAGGCGTCTCGTGGACCTCATGGACGGCGCCGTGGTCGTCCGCAGCGCGCCCTCGAAAGGCACGGCGGTGGAGTGCGTGCTCACGGTCAAGGCCGAGGCCCAGGCGGCGCAGGACAAGCCGGCCGCCGGAGCGGGCAGGCGGGACGCGCGCGGCATGGACATCCTCGTGGCCGAGGACGACGCCATCAACCAGATCTACATCAAGTCCGTCCTGGAGAAGATGGGGCACCGCGTGACCACGGTTGGCAACGGGGAGCAGGCGGTCTCGTCTCTCAGCCGCAAGGCCTTCGATCTCGTGTTCATGGACATCCAGATGCCGGTCATGGACGGCCTTGAGGCCACGCGGCGGATCAGGGGCGGGGCGCAGGGCGGGCTGAGGCCCGACATCCCCATCGTGGCGGTCACGGCCTACACCATGCCGAGCGACCGCGAGGCCTTCCTTCAGGTGGGCATGAACGGCTTTCTGGCCAAGCCCGTGGAGCCCCAGGACCTGGCCGACGTCATCGAACGCATCCTGCCCGCGACCGGGACGGACGGCGCGGCCTGAGCCCCGCCCCGGCCAGGCATCCCGGGCGGACCGGGCGGACCGGACAGGCCCGGCGGCTCACAGCTCCCCGAGCCACAGGCCGAAGACCGGGTCCACGACGCGCCAGCGGCCGTCCGGCCCCTGCTCGATCAGGTCCTCCTCGGCCAGCCTGCGCGCGGTGAAGGCGATGGACGAGGCCGGGGCCCCGGCCAGGGCCACGAAGTGCGCGCTCTGCAGCTCCCGCTCCGGATGCGCGGCCACGGCGCGCAGGATGCGGATCTGCCCGGGCGTAAGCATGGCCAGCACGGCCTGGTAGCCGTAGCGCTCGCCGTGCACCACGCGGCGCAGGGCCGCGTCGATGTCTTCCCGCGAAATCGTCTCGCCCGCGCCCTGGTGGACCTCTCCGGCCAGGCGCTGCACGTAGTAGGGGTAGCCCGCGACCAGGGCGTGGATGGCGGCCGCGTCGTCCGGCGCGATGCGCTTGCCGCTCTGCGCGAAGAGGTCGCAAAGGAAGCGGACGGTCTCGTCCGCGGGCAGGGGGCCGAGCTCCATGGGCAGGGCCGACTGGAAGAGGGGGCGCTTGCGCTCGTTGAAGATGGCCCGCAGCACGCCGCGGCGGCTGCCGAGGAAGAGGAAGCCCGCCTCCATGCCCTGGGTGGCGGCGCGCAGCATGCCCTCGATCTGCCCGGACTCCTTGAGCCGGGTGATCTCCTGGAACTCGTCGAGGACGACGTAGAGCGGAAACGGGGCCTCGGCGGCCACGTGGGCGAGGTCGTCCAGGGTGTTTTCGAGCAGCTGTTCCGGGGCGATGCTCTCCGAGGCGCGCTCCACGCTCAGCGAGAAACCGTCGCCGCTCGGCTTGAAGACCGGACGAAAGGCGGAAAGCCCCTTCAGGAACCGCTTGCCCTTGTGCAGCAGGGATTCGCGCCGGTCCAGGCCGCGCAGGAGCGCCCGTCCGATGCGCCGGGCCACGTCCTCCACCGAGTCCGCGCCGAAGAAGTCCGCGTGCACGCAGACGAAGCCCTCGCCCGCCAGGGCGTCCTCGGCGCGCAGGGCGAGCGAGGTCTTGCCGTAGCGCCTGGGCGAGGTGAGCATGACGTTTCGGAAGTCCCGGGCGTGGCCGAGCAGCAGGGCGAGCTCCTCCTGCCGGTCGCAGAACGGCTGCCCGGGCCGGATGGCCTCTATGCGGAAGGGGTTGCTCATGGCGTCCTCGTCACAAATGAGTTGTGACAAGAGTATTGTCATGAAAGGACCCGCATGACAAGCCGGGCTTCGCACCAGCCCGAGAAGTCCGGAAGCGGGCTGAAGCGCCCCGAAACGGCGACGGCCCCGGCGCCGGGAAGATACCCGGCGCCGGGGCCGCGCGGGGGCGATCGCCCCGGACCCTCCGGGGAATCCCCCGGGGGCGCGTCACGCTATATCCTGCCTTCCTCCACGCCGTGGCAGGCCACGAGGCCGCCGCCTGCGCGCTCCATGCCCGCAGGGATCTCCGCCTTGCAGCGCGCGTTTGCGTGGGGGCAGCGGCCGTGGAAGACGCAGCCCGTGGGCAGGTGGATGGGCGTGGGCACGTCGCCCGAAAGGCGCATGTGGCCGAAGCCCTTGCGCCCCAGGCGCGGAATGGCCGAGAGCAGGGCCTTGGTGTAGGGGTGCTGCGGGTTGTGGAAGAGCTCCTCGGGCGTGGCCAGCTCGCAGAGGCTGCCGAGGTACATGACCGCCACGCGGCTCGAGATGTGCTCGACCACGGAGAGGTCGTGGCTGATGAACATGTAGGTCAGGCCGTGCTGCTCCTGCAGGTCCATCATCAGGTTCAGGATCTGGGCCTGGATGGAGACGTCGAGCGCGGCGATGGGCTCGTCGGCCACGATGAACTCGGGGTTCACGGCCAGGGCGCGGGCGATGGACATGCGCTGGCGCTGGCCGCCGGAGAACTCGTGCGGGTAGCGGTTGCGCCACGAGGGGTCCACGCCGACCTGGCGCATGACCGCCTCGACCTTCTCGCCGACCTCGGCCTTGGAAAGGCCCTGGTTGTGGAAGCGGATGGGCTCCTCGAGGATCTGGCCGAGCATCATGCGCGGGTTCAGCGAGGCGTAGGGGTCCTGGAAGACCATCTGCATGCGCCGCCGGTACTTGATCATCTCGTGGCGCGGCAGGTTGTCCACGCGTTTGCCGTCGTAGTGGACCTCGCCCGCCGTGGGCTCGTAGAGGCGGATGACGACGCGGGCCAGGGTGGACTTGCCGCAGCCGGACTCGCCCACCACGGAGAGTGTCTCGCCCTGCATGATCTCGAAGGAGACGTCGTTCAGCGCCTTGACCACGGTGCGCTTGCGCACGACCTTGCCGCCCTGGATGCGCAGCTGGTCGAGCAGGCTGCCCGAGATGTCGAAGTGCTTGACGACGTTCCGGATGGAGACGAGGGGACGCTGCTGCTTCATATCAAGGTCCTAGTCGAGCAGGTGGCAGGCCGCGTAGCAGACGCGGTCCTTGGACTCGAGGAGCGGAATTTCGTTGCGGCAGACTTCCTCGCACCGCGGGCAGCGGTTGTGGAAGGGACAGCCGGGGGGCATCCGCGTGAGCGAGGGCATGACGCCGGGGATCTGGTTCAGCCGCTTGCCGCGCCCGGCGTTCTCGGGCAGGGCCGCGAGCAGCCCCTGGGTGTAGGGGTGGCGCGGCGAGGAGATGATTTCGGCCGAGGGGCCGAGCTCCACGATGCGGCCCGCGTACATGACCGCGATGCGCTGCGTGACCTGCGAGACAACGGCCAGGTCGTGGGTGATGAGGATGAGCCCCATCTTCTCGGTCTCGCACAGCTGCAGCAGAAGCTCCATGATGTCGGCCTGGATGGTCACGTCGAGCGCCGTGGTGGGCTCGTCCGCGATGATCAGGGCCGGATCGGTGAGCAGGGCGATGGCGATGACGATGCGCTGGCGCATGCCGCCGGAGAACTCGTGAGGATACTGCCTGAGGCGCCGCTCGGGCGAGGGGATGGCCACCTTGCGCAGCTTGTCGAGGGCGATGGCCTCGGCTTCGTGGCGGCTCACGTCCTTGTGCGCGAGGATCGTCTCGACCATCTGGGTGCCGATGGTCAGGACGGGGTTCAGGGTCATCATCGGATCCTGGAAGATCATGGAGATGCGGTTGCCGCGGATGTGGCGCATCTCCTCGTCGCGCAGCCGGGTCAGGTCGGCGCCCTCGAAGAGGATGGAGCCGCCCGAGATGTAGCCGGGCTTGGAGACCAGGTTGATGATGCCGAAGCCGGTGACGGACTTGCCCGCGCCGGATTCGCCCACAAGGCCCAGGCGCTCGCCCGGGGCCAGGGTGAAGCTGACCTTGTCCACGGCCCTAAGCTCGCCCTCGCGGATGCGGAAGGCCACGGAGAGCTCGCGCACGTCGAGCAGGACGTCGCCCGCCTGGGCGGTCTTCTTGTTCTTGGTCTGTTTCGTCATGGCGCTCTCCCCCTAGCCCTTGTAGAGCTTGGGGTTCAGGAAGTCGCGGAGCCAGTCGCCGAGGAGGTTGATGGCCAGCACCAGGACCACCAGGACGATGCCCGGGAAGAGGGTGATCCACCACGAGCCCGAGAAGATGAAGTCGAAGCCGGCCTTGATGAGCGAGCCGAGCGAAGGCCGCGTGACCGGCATGCCCAGGCCCATGAACGAGAGCGCGGCCTCGGACATGATGGCGTTGGCCACCTGCACGGTGGAGATGACCAGCACCGGCGTCAGGGTGTTGGGAAGGATGTGGCGGAACATGATCCGGGCGCGCGAGAGGCCGACCACGCGCGCGGCCTCCACGTACTCCTTCTTGCGCTCGGCCAGCACCGAGGCGCGCACGGTGCGGGCGTACTGCGGCCATTCGGCGATGCCGATGATCACGATCAGCATCGGCACGGCCATCTCCTGGTAGAACTCGAAGCCGAACGCCGCCTGGAATATGGCTCCGAAGAAGATGGCCACCATGTATGTCGAGAAGGACAGCTGCACGTCCGCGATGCGCATCAGGATGGCGTCGAGCTTGCCGCCCATGTAGCCCGCGAGCAGGCCGACGATGATCCCGATGCTCGCCTGCAGCGCCACGGCGCCGAAGCCGATGATGATCGAGACGCGCAGGCCGTAGAGCATGGTCGAGTAGAGGTCGCGGCCCTGGGAGTCCGTGCCCAGGATGAAGTTCGAGCTGCCCCCGCTCATCCACTCGGGCGCGGTCTGGGCGTCGAGGATGTCGATGGTGGCGATGTCGTACGGGTTGTGGGGCGCGAGGATGGGCGCGCCGAAGCCGAAGACGAGCATGATCAGGAGCACCAGGGCGCTGCCCCAGGCCGTCACGTCGCGGCAGAAATTGTAGAAGAACCAGGAGTCGAGGCAGCGGCGCATGAACATCGGCTACTTCCTCCCCGCCACGCGGACCATGGGGTTGACCATGCCGTAGATGAGGTCGACCACGGTGTTCACGAGGACGAAGACGAACCCGACGAAGACCATGTAGGCCACGATGAGCGAGCTGTCGGCCCGCTGCACCGCCTCGATGAACAGAAAGCCCATGCCCTGCCACTGGAAGACCGATTCGGTCAGGATGGTGAAGGCGATCATGAGGCCCAGCTGCACGCCGCCCACGGTGATGACCGGCATGAGGGTGTTCTTGAAGGCGTGCACGATGAGCACGCGCCAGGGCCTGAGCCCCTTGGCCCGGGCGAACTTGATGTATTCGCTCTCCAGGACCTCCTTCATCTCGGCCCGGATGAGGCGGATGAAGAGCGGCAGCATGATGGAGGAGAGCGAGACAGTGGGCAGGATGAGGTGGAGCAGTCCGTCGCGGGTGAGCAGGCCTGTCTCCCAGATGCCCCAGAGCATGACGGTGTCGCCGCGGCCGTAGGACGGCAGCCAGCCCAGCGTCACGGAAAAGATGTAGATGAGCAGGATGGCCGTGAGGAAGACCGGGATGGACACGCCCACGATGCTCGCGCCCATGAAGAGCCGCGAGAGGAGCGCTTTCGGCCTGACCGCCGCGTATATGCCGATGGGGATGGAGAGGAGGACGATGAGGACGGAGGAGCAGAGGACGAGCTCGAGGGTGGCCGGCGCGTGTCGTAGGATGACGGGTAGGGCCGGGCGCTTGTAGAAGAACGAGTAGCCGAGGTCCCCGTGAGCCGCGTCGTCCACGAAGCGGAGCCATTGCACGATGAGCGGGTCGCGCAGCCCCATCTTCTTGGCCAGGGCCTCGCGCTCCTGCGCGGAGACGCTCATGCCCGTCAGTTCGCGCATCGGGTCGCCGACGGTCTTCTTGATGGCGAAACCGATGACGCTGATGACCAGCATGACGATCAGGGCTTGTGCGAGGCGCTTGACTGTGAAGGCGAACATGGTCTGCGGGCCGTCCTTGAAAGCTTTTCGGGAAGAAGGCCGCCCGGCTGGTTTCGGCCAGCCGGGCGGCGGTGTTGTGCGTCAGTCCGGACTTATTGTCAACCTAGTCGACCACGAGGTCGCCGAAGTGGGGGAAGTCCATCATGTTGACGATGGCGCGGGCGTTCTTCACGCGGCTGTCCGCGGCCCAGGAGTTGATCTGCCAGTGCAGGGGCACGAAGGCGGCGTCGTCGTACAGGATCTTCTCGACTTCCTGCAGCTCGGCGGCGCGCTTGGCGGGATCGGTCTCGGTCTGGGCGGCGAGCGTCAGCTCGTCGACCTTGGGGTTGCAGTACTCGCCGGAGTTGTAGGCGCCCATGCCGGTGTCCTTGTTCGGGCACATGTACAGGTACTCGAAGTAGTTGCCCGAGTCGCCGGTGTCCGGATCCCAGCCGATCATCTGCATGTCGGCGACCTTGGCGTCGAACTCGTCCCAGTACTGGGCCTTGGGCATGGTCTTCAGGTCGACCTTGATGTTGATCTTGGCCAGCATGGAGGCCACGGCCTCGGCGATCTTGTAGTCGTTCACGTAGCGGTTGTTCGGGGCGATCATGCTGACGGTGAAGCCCTTCTCCTGGCCGGCTTCCTTCATCAGCTCCTGGGCCTTCTTCAGGTCGTAGCGGGGCTTGAGCGTCGGGTTGTGGCCGACCAGGCCCTCGGGGGAGTTCTGATCAGCCGTGGTGGCCTTGCCCTGCATGATCTTGGCCACGATGCCGGCGTTGTTCACGGCGTAGACGATGGCCTGGCGCACGCGCTTGTCGGCCAGGGCCTTGTTGCGCTTGCCGTTCATCTGGAAGGTGATGACGCGCAGGCCGGGCATGGTCAGCAGCTGCATGCCGGAGGCCTTCTTGATGCGCTCGTAGTCCTGGGTGGGCACGGGCTGGATCCAGTCCACGTCGCCGGACAGCAGCGCGGCCACGCGGGTGGCGTCGTTGTTGATCTGGGTGAAGACGATGGTCTGGATGTTACCCTTGGAGGACTTGTCCCAGTAGTTCTTGAAGCGCTCGAAGACGACCTTCTGGCCGGGCACGTACTCCTTGACCAGGAAGGGGCCGGTGCCGGACTCGTTCTCGTTGGCGAAGGAGTAGCCGGTCTTGTTGATGAAGCCCTTGTCCTGGCCCTTGGCGTCGGTGCCGGTGTAGAACTTGGAGTCCATCGGGAAGATGTAGGTGGCCATGTTGAGCAGGAGGCCGTAGGGCTTCTTGGTCTTGATGTCCACGGTGTAGTCGTCCACGGCCTTGGCGCCCTCGAAGGGCTCGTAGAGGCCCTTGAAGTCGGGGCTCTTCTTCAGGCGGTCGAGCGTCCAGACCACGTCCTTGGCGGTGAACTCGTTGCCGGAGTGGAACTTGACGCCGTGGCGCAGATGGAAGCGGATGGTCAGCGGATCGATGCGCTCCCACTTCTCGGCCAGGCGGGGCTCGAAGCTCTTGTGGTCCTGGGTCCAGCGGACCAGGGGATCGAAGGAGATGGTGCTGTATTGGAGCATGCCGCCGGAAAGCTGCATGTGGGGGTCGAGGCAGACAGGAATGGCGTCCATGGCCAGGCGGAACACGCCTTTGGACGCGGCGACCTTCTCCATCGGGGCGTCCTGGGCCGACACGACCTGGGGCAGGGCGATGGCGAGGACGAGGGCGAAGAGCCAGAGGGCTTTTCTCATGATGATCCTCCGTTTCGTGAGACATGAAGAAAGCGGCGGGGCCGCCACAAGGCCCCAGACTCCCGCGGGTGAGGCGGCACCGGATGCTCCGTCCGCCGTCAGACAAACCTTCGAACTTTAGGGCGAAATTATGATGAAAATCAACACAATTGTGTCTGAAACGTAACGTTCTAATTTTTCTCGGCCTTCCAAAAAGTGATTGAACACACAGCGGGAGAGGACAAAAACGTGAGGTTTCGACCGCGCAGGTGTGGCAGAATGACCTGCCCGGTGCGCGGCGCGTGAACTGCGCGGGTAAAGTGACGGACCAGCGCGATGCGGCTGGAGAGCGGAAAACGGCTGCGAATTATCGGGTTCAGGAAGCCTCTTCGTGGTCAGCTTCATGGCGGAGCAGGCGCAGCAGCGCGGCGCGCAGCCTGGCCCAGGGCGTGCGGCGCGCGGCCCGGCCTGCGGCAGGGGGCAGGTCGCGGAGTCCGGCCGCCTGCCCGGGGGCTCCGGCCGCGACCTGTTTTTCCGGCTCCCAGGGCTCGCGGGGAGGCACGGGCTTCCCGGCGTCCGGGAACGCCGTGAAGGCGGGAAGAAAGCTTTCGCCGCCGCCTTCCTTCCGGCCGTCGATCCGCCGCAGCTCCTCGAGGCACAAAAGCCCCGCGAGAACGCGCTCCCCGCCGGGCGGGCGCCTGCGCGGCGCCTGCCCATGCGCCTGCCCGTGGGCCTGGCCCGCTGCCTGGCCCGCCATTTGACCCGGGCGCTCGCCCCTGCGCCAGGCCTCACGCCAGTAGCGCGCGCACTCGCCGAGCGCGGCCACGGTCAGCCAGGCGCCGAAGCTCCGGCCGCCGAGCCCGAGCGGCCCCTCGGGCGAGGACAGGCCCTGGAACGCGGCGGCAAAGGCACGCCGCGCCATGCGCTCCACGTCCGGGCCGGGCACGTGCACGGCGAGCAGCGCGAAGAGCCGCTCCTTGTGGCGGCCCACGAGCACGGCCAGGGCGCGCGCGTCCCCGGCCAGGGCCAGGGCGGCCAGCCGCTCGTCTCCGCGGCCGTCCAGTTCGCCGTGTGCGCCGCTTGCGGCGCCCGTGTCGTCCATGACGCCGCCCGCGCCCTGTTTCATGTCGCCCGCATCCTCATGGCCGGCCCTCGCGCCGCAAAAGAAACTCCCCTCCCGCTGCGCCGGGCGCTCCGTCCGGTCTGCGGCTCCCCGGCGTGGACCGGCCCGCGCGTCAGGCCGTCAGGGAGACGCCCTGGTCCTCGAAGAGGCCCAGGAGCGTGTCCATCTGGTTCTGGTAGGCCTGCATGCCCTGCAGCAGGCTGCTGTTCTGCAGGAGCGAGCCGATCAGGCTGTCGCCGTTCGAGGCCGAGGACGCGGCGGACTGCATCTGGGACATGGCCTCCTGCCGCTTGGCCTCGATGTTGGCCTTGATCTCGTCCGAGGAGATCTCGCCGTCGCCGTCGGTGTCGATCTGGTCGAAGACCTCCTGGGTCATCTTGGTGCCGGACATCTCGGACATGCTGAGCGTGCCGTTGCCGTCCGTGTCGAGGTCGGAGATCAGATCGTTCGTCATCCGGTCCAGGGAGCCGCCCTGCATCCCGCCGTCCGGGGGCGGCGGAGGCGGCATCATGCCCGCCTGGCCCGCCTGGCTCATCTGGCCGAGCAGGCTCATGATGTCCTCGGAGCCCGCGTTGGAGGCGCTGCTCATGGAGCCCATGATGGACTGCATCTGGGTCATGAGGGCCTGCTGCCGGGCCTTGACGTCGGCCTTGATCTCGGAGGCGGAGAGCTCGCCGTCGCCGTCCGTGTCGATGGAGTCGAAGAGGTCCTGGCTCATCTTCGTGCCCGACGTCTCGGACAGGCTGATGGAGCCGTCGCCGTCCGTGTCGAGCGAGGAGATCAGGTTCTCCGTGATCCGGTCCAGGAAGTCCCCGCTCGAGTCCTGGTTCTGCTGCTGCTTCTGCAGAATCTCGTACAGGCTGCTCGAGCTCGAGGACCCTGAGATGGTGCTGATGCTCATGGGTCTTCTCCTTGGTTTGGGGTCGCCTCGGGTCGGAATCGAACCGGCTTCGCCGGGATCCGGCCGGATTCCGCCCGCAGATACGTTCCCTCGCCCCGGTTTCATCCATGCGCATCGTCTTCTTCCTGCAAGATCGTTTCGTCTTTCATCCGCGGTCGCCGAAAAAGACTCCCCTCCCATGTCGGCAAGGCGCGCAAACGGCCCGGACTCCCCAGTGCGGACCGCCGCGGGCCTAAGCCACCATGGAGACGCCGCCCGCCTCGAGCAGGCTCAGGAGGTCCATCTGGCCCTGCTGGTTCTGGTAGGCCTGCACCCCCTGCGACAGCGAGGAGCTGCTCTGCATCAGCGAGCTGACCAGGTTGCCCGCGTTGGACGAGGTCGCGTCGGCCATGGGCGGCATGCCGTCCGGCTTGTGGCTCTTGAAGTCGGTCGCGATCTCGTCGGAGGAGAGCTCTCCGTCGCCGTTGGTGTCGATGGAGTTGAACTGGTCCTCGCTCATGCCGGAGTCGGACAGCTCGTCAAGGCTGATGGAGCCGTCGTCGTCGCTGTCGAACTGGGAGATGAGGTCGGCGGCCATCTTGCTCTCGACGTCGCCGTCCGAGCTCTGGGCCTGCTTCTGCTGCTGCAGGATCTGGTAGATGTCGGTCGAGCTCGAGGAGCCCGAGATGGAGCTGATGCTCATGATCATCCTCCTTTAAGGTTGTCGTGGTGTTGTACCGGTGCCTCGTTGCTCGCGACCGCCGGCCGCCGCGGTTCAGGCCATGCCTTCCTCCCCGGGGCGCGCGCCTCCCGCGCCCCGACCGTCCCTGGTCCTCGGGGTTTCGGGACGGCCGCGAGGGCGAACGCCGCCCTGCGCGATCCGGTCCCCATCTGAACATGTTTACGAGGGCTTTGGGGCGGAACATGGCGGCTTGAGCGGGAAAATGACCAAACTCGGCCTGCGCCGGTCCGGCTTGACGGAGGGTGACGCGCCTTGACGGTCGTTGCCGTCCGGGGAGCGGCGGGAGGCGGCGCGCGATGCGCTCTCGAAAGGCGGGACGAGGGGGAGGCGACGGGTTCCGGCGGGGGATGGCTGGACGGGCGAGCTGCTTGGGAACTAGGCGGGTGGTATACTTTTGGTGCGTATGTACCGTTTCTGTCAGTTCTTGTTCTTATGGGCCGAATCGTCCATGCTGCACCACGCTGGTCGGACCGACCCGAACACGACAACGCCGCGCGTCCGGGGCGCGCGGCCGGAGAAACCCTGGAGAGACCCATGAAGGCCATCGCGATCAACGGCAGCCCGCGCAAGAAGTGGAACACCGCCACGCTTCTCGAGAAGGCCCTGGAGGGGGCGGCGTCCAGGGGGGCCGAGACCGAGCTCGTGCACCTCTACGACCTCTCCTACTCGGGCTGCATCAGCTGCTTCGCCTGCAAGAAGATCGGCGGGAAGAGCTACGGGAAATGCGCGGTCGAGGACGGGATCACGCCGGTGCTCGAGCGCGCCGCGAAGGCCGACGTGCTGATCCTCGGCTCGCCCATGTACCTGCACGCGGAGACGGGCGAGATGCGCTCCTTCATGGAACGCCTCGTCTTCCCCTACCTGACCTACACCCCGGGCTACGCCTCCATCTACCCCGGCAAGACGGCCGTGGGGCTCATCTACACCATGAACGTCACCGAGGAGCAGATGGCCGCCATCGGCCAGGACGTGACCGTGAAGAGCGCCAGGGGCTTCCTGACGCGGGTCTACGGCGGCTGCGAGGTCCAGCTCTGCTTCGACACCCTGCAGTTCGACGACTACGGGAAGTACCTCTCCACCGCCTGGGACCCCGCGGCCAAGGCCAAACGCCGCGCCGAGGTCTTCCCCGAGGACTGCGGGAAGGCCTTCGCGCTGGGCGCCGCCCTGGCCGACAAGGCCGCCGGATAGGCCGAGGCGGCCCGCCGGACGACGGGAAAAGGGGCGTGGCCGGGCCGCGCTCGTGCGGCGGCGGTCCGGCCCCGGGATCAGGCGGTCAGGGAGATGCCCGTGCCTTCGAGCAGGCTCATGAGGTCCGGCTGGTCCTGCTGGTTCTGGTAGGAGAGAAGGCCCTGCAGCATGCCGTTGCCCTGCAGCAGCGAGCTCAGGATGTCGCCGCTGTTGGAGGCGGCGGACTGCATGGACTGCAGCTTGGACATGAGCTCGTCCCGCTTGCTCTGGATGCCGTTCTTGAGCTCGTCCTGGGAGAGCTCGCCGTCCCCGTCGGTGTCGAGCTTGTCGAACTGTGCCTCGGTCATCTTGGTGCCGGACAGCTCGGACATGCTGAGCGAGCCGTTGCCGTCGCCGTCCAGGGAGGACATCAGGTTGTTCACGACCTGGTCGGCGAAGCCGCCGCCCGAATCCTGGTCCTGCTGCCGCTGCTGCTGCCGCTGCAGGATGTCGTAGATGCCGTACTGGTTGGAATAGTCCGAAACGGAAGTGATGCTCATCTCGTTCTCCTCGCTTCTGGGCGGCGTGGAATCTGCCTGAGATCAAGCAGGCTCTCAGGGCGGCAATATTTGCCGACCGGACCGCTCCGCCCCAATGCTGTGCAAGAAGAATTCCGCTCTGCCGGACGGTGAGCCATGGATTCTGCCGGATAGGACCGGCCGTCCGCATCCGTCGGTGTGCCGCCGGGAGGGAAGGGGATTGCGCGCCCGGTCCGGGCGCGTGTCTTAAGAGATGACGCGGAACTCCCGCCAGCGGTTCGAGCGCCAGCGGCGGTAGAAGACGAGGCCGAGGGTGATGATGTAGGCGGCGAGGCAGCACCACAGGGCATAGATGCCGAGGTCGAGCCAGAGGGCGGCCGCGCCGGGCAGGACCATGAGGCAGACCGCGGCCAGGGCCATGACGACCATGCCGTAGTGGATATCGCCCGCGCCCTTGAGCGCGCCGAGGTAGACCAGGGTCAGTGCGTCCACCACGGAGTAGGCGGCCACGAACCACAGCAGCCGCCGCGCCAGGGAGGCCACGGCCGGATCGCGGCCCGGCTCGCCGAAGAGGGCGAGCAGCGGGGAGGGGCAGGCCACGAACAGGAGCGCCATGGAGCCCATGTAGAGCAGCGTCAGGTGCAGCGTGCTCGTTGCGGCGTAGGCTCCCTCGTCCGGCCGTCCGGCCCCGATGGCCTGGCCGACCATGGTGCTCACGCCGATCGAGAGGCCGACCATGGGCAGGAAGGCCAGGTGGTTCAGCGCCAGGACCACGTTGGTGGCAGCGAGCTCGAGCGTGCCGAGCCGCCCCACCAGGAAGGTGAAGAACGTGATCGCGAAGAGATCCAGGAAGAACTGCACCCCGCTCGGCAGGCCGAAGCGCATGAGCTTGGCGAAGAGCGCCGGGCGGAAGCGCCAGCCGGAGCGCACCCGCCAGCGCGTCTCGTTGCCGCGCCGGAAGATGAGCAGCAGGTAGCAGCAGAGGATGGCGCTCCACGAGATGACCGTGGCCAGGGCCGCGCCCGCTATGCCCATCTCCGGGAAGGGCCCCACGCCGTTGATCATGCAGTAGTCCAGCGGCACGTTCAGGCACATGCCCAGGAAGTTGACCACCATCACCGTGCGCGTCAGCCCCCGGCCCGTGTAGAACGAGGAAATGCACGCCTCGAGCACGTTCACGCCCGCACCGAGCGTCACGATCCTGAAGTACGCGGCCTCGAGTTCCACGACCTCGGGCGGATGCCCGGCGGCCGCGAACAGCCACGATCCGGCGGTCGAGATCGCCGCCAGCGCCACCCACGAGCCGAGCGCGAACCAGATGCCCTGCCACAGGGCGGGCCCCACCTCCTCGTGCCGCCCCGCGCCCGTGTACTGCGCCACGAAGACGTTCACGTAGGAGACCGTGCCCATGAAGAAGCAGGTGAACAGGAACGCCGCCACGCCCGCGGGCATGCAGGCCGCGATGGCGTCCAGCGAATAGCGCGCCAGGAAGACCCGGTCCGTGAAGAACATCACCGTGACCGAGCCCAGGCTCAGGACCAGCGGCAGGCTTATCCTGAGCACATCGCGGTAGCCGCCCACCGCCCCATAGCGTGAAAACACCGTCCGACTCCTCGTAAACCACGTTCAGCGAAGCATGCCCTTAGCCCGGGGATGGGGATTGGGCAAGCATCACGGCCGAAAGGTTCGGAAACGTCGCTTCGGGCCGCGCGGTCCGCGCCGAACCCGCGCGCCCGACGCGACGCTTGCCTTTGCGGCCTTCTCCTCCTATGCTCCCCCCATGAACTGCAAAGCTCCCTTCAGCCCATCAGGCAGGCGCCTCGCGGGACACGCTCCCGAAGGCACCCGGCCGTGCGGCGTAGGGAATCCTTCCCTGCCGCCGTTCTCTTCTCTCCTTTCCCGGGCCCCCGGGAACGCCCCCGCCTCCGCTTCCGCCGCCTCCGCTGCTGCCCCTGCTGCTGCTCGATAGCCGGGCAGCGCCTCCTGGCGCACCGCTCGGCTGATCCTCGTGATCCGGACACCTCATCGGCTCTGGCCATGCAGCCGCGACCTTGCGTCGCGCGGCCGCGCGCCCGTTTCGAACACGCAGCACGTTTGGAGAGAGATCATGCATTTGCCGCAATCTTTGCCGCAATCCCTGTCGCAGTCTTTGTCGCAGCCCATTCAGCCGTCCGCCGACCCTGGTCTTCCGCATTCCGCCGACGCGGGCCGCATTCCCGGCTTCAGGTCCGTGCCGCGCACGGGCGTCATCCACGTCATGCACCGCGCCCGGGCGCTCGGCTTCACCCCGGACCATCCCGAGTGGGCCAACCTCGGCCAGGGCGCGCCGTCCACGGCAGAGCTGCCCGGCGCCGCGCCGCGCATCGAGCGCATCGCGTGCGACACCTGGGATCTGGAGTACGCGCCCGTGGTGGGCAGGCGCGACCTGCGCCAGAAGGTGGCCGAGTTCTACAACCATTTCCACCGCCAGGGGAAAGCCTCCCAGTACACCTGGCGCAACGTCTGCATCGCGCCGGGCGGGCGCGCCGCCCTGACGCGCGTGGCCGCGGCGCTCGGCAACGTCAACCTCGGCCACTTCATCCCGGACTACACGGCCTACGAGGAGCTCCTGTCCGTGTTCCGCTCCTTCACCTCCATCCCCATCCTCCTGGACCCGAAAAGCGGCTACCGCATGGCGCCGTCCGACCTGGAGCGGGAGATCGTCTGCCGGGGGCTCGGGGCGCTCCTGGCCTCCAACCCGTGCAACCCCACGGGGCGGCTGGTGGCCGGGGAGGAGCTGGCGCAGTGGGTGGCGCTCTCGCGCCGCCACGACTGCGCCCTGATCATGGACGAGTTCTATGCCCACTACGTCTACGGCGGGCGCGAGGGCAGGGTCTCGGCCGCGGAGTTCGTGGAGGACGTGGACCGCGACCCGGTGCTCGTGGTGGACGGCGTGACCAAGAACTGGCGCTATCCCGGCTGGCGGCTCGGCTGGATCCTGGGACCGGCCGAGGTGGTCGAGGCCGTGGCCAGCGCCGGGTCGTTCCTGGACGGCGGCGCGAACCATCCCCTGCAGCGCGCGGCGGCCGACCTGCTCTCCCCGGAGGTGGCCGAGCGCGAGATGGCGGCCATCCGCGCGGAGTTCGGCCGCAAGCGGGAGTACCTGCTGCGCGCGCTTCAGGGGCTCGGCTTCGTGGTCGAGGCCGCGCCCGAGGGCGCCTTCTACGTCTGGGCGAGCCTCGAGGCGCTGCCCGCGAAGTTCCGCGACGCCATGGTCTTCTTCGAGCGGGCCCTGGAGGAGAAGGTCATCGTGGTGCCCGGGCAGTTCTTCGACGTGAACCCCGGCAAGCGGCGGCCCCACTCCTGCTACCGCGACCACCTCCGCCTGAGCTTCGGGCCGGACATGGAGGTCCTCGAACGCGGCGTGGCCGGGCTCTCGCGGATGCTCGGGCGGTGAGCGCGGTGTAGGGCGCGCCTACTCCAGAATCTGCCTGCTCAGCCGCCCGGCCTTGCGCACGTAGGAGATGGTGGAGCCGAAGTAGATGCCTCCGGCCACGAGCCAGGGGAGGCAGAGGAGCCAGGCCCAGGTCAGGGAGGAGAGGTTGACGGTGCCGGTCTGCAACGCCTGGCGCATGCCCTCGAAGACGTAGGTGGAGGGGAAGATGCTGCTGAGCGCGCGCAGGCTCGGCGGCAGCACGCTCACGGGGTAGAAGACCGCGGAGAGCGGCTGGAGCAGGAAGGGGATGCCCCAGATGAGGGCTTCCGAGGCCCGGCCGTAGCGGAAGATGAGGCCCATGGTCATGAGGCCCACGGACCAGCCGAAGAGGAGCAGCGCGCCGTAGAAGGCCGGGAAGGTCCAGCCCATGCGCAGCATGTCGAAGCCGTAGAAGCTGCGCGCCAGCACGAGCAGGAAGACCGTGGTGACCACGGACTTGACGATGCCCACGGCGCAGGCCGAGATGACGATCTCGCTGGAGCGCAGGGGCGCGATGAAGAGGTTGATGATGTTGCGCACCCAGAACTCCTCGGTGATGGACAGGGAGACGGACTGCTGGGCGCGGTAGAGGACTTCCCAGTAGATCATGGAGCCCAGGAGGAACGAGACCACGCCGGGCCTCGCCACCTGGCGCATGTAGAGCGTGAGGAAGCCCCAGACGAAGAGGTTCATCAGCGGCCAGAAGAAGATCTCCATGATCCGGGGCAGGCTCCTGCGGTGCAGGTAGAAGTAGCGCAGCAGCATGGCCGCGATGCGCCTAGCCATCGCCGCGCTCCCGTGGGCAGGCCGGAGGGGTGTCCGGCTGCCTGCCGGACGGAGCCTCGGGCGGGATGTCCGGGGGCGGCGCGTCCGGTTCGGCCTCGGCTTCGTCTGCGGGCCGCGCGAAGATGTCGCCGCCGCGGGCGATGGAGATGAAGAGGCGCTCCAGGGACTCGGAGTGCGCCATGCGCACCACCTCGGCCGGGGTGCCGCGCGCGGCGATGCGGCCCTTGGTGATGAAGACGACCTCGTCGCACAGCTCCTCCACCTCGTGCATGTTGTGCGAGGTGTAGATCATGGTCGTGCCCTGCTCGGACTGGATGCGGCGAAGCGCAAGGCGCACGCGCTCCGCGATGTCCGGGTCGAGGCTCGCGGTGGGCTCGTCCAGGAAGAGGATTTCCGGGTCGTTCAAGAGCGCCTTGCACAGGTTCAGGCGCGTGAGCTGGCCCGAGGACAGGGCGCCGGTGCGGGCGTCGCGCAGGTGCTCTATCTCGAGCAGGCGCAGAAGCTCCTCGGTCTTGGCCTCGGCGCCGCGCACGCCGTAGAGCATGGCGAAGACCTTCAGGTTCTCCCAGACGCGCAGGTTGTCCGGCATGGAGATGTAGGACGAGGTGAAGTTCACGCGCGCGAGGATCGCGTGGCGGTCGCGCGGCATGTCCAGGCCGAAGATGCGGATGGTCCCGGCCGTGGGCGTGACCAGGCCGAGGAGCAGGTGCAGCGTGGTGGTCTTGCCCGCGCCGTTGGGCCCGAGCAGGCCCAGGATGGTGCCGCGCGGCACGGAGAAGCTGATGCCGTCCACGGCGTTCCCGTCGCCGAAGTTCTTGACCAGCCCGCTGACCTCTATCGCGGGTCCGACGGGCGCCGGGCCTTTTGCGGGCGCGTGCGGCGAGGCGGCGGGCATCGCCTGCGGGGAGGGGCGGTCGTCTGGGGACATGGCGCCATTGTAGCGCGCCCGGGCGTGAAGGCAACAAATTATAGGCCGCGACGTGAACGTGGGCATGCGGGATCGTGAACGGCGCGCAGGACGCGGAAAAGACCCGCACGACCCGCGCGGCGGGCTGATCGGGATGACAGGGGCGCGGCGGCCGTGCTAGCGTGAACACGCGCAGCCGGAGGTCCGGCGCGGCTTCCGGGATCGTCCCGGGATGCGGGGCCTGTCTGCGCGAGGAGGAACGCGGCGGCATGCCGGACATGCGGATGGTCGTTTTCATGCTGTGCGGGCTCGCCCTGCTGGGGCTCGCGCCGTGGGGGCTCGCGCCGGGCGCGGGTCCGGGGACGGCGCGGGCGCAGAAGGCCGAGGCCGAGGGCTATTCCATCCGCCGTCCCGGGCGGGCCGGGCTCTCGTCCCGGGAGGCGCTGCCCGCCGGGGCCACGGGAATCCGCGCCGTGCAGCTGCCTGAGGGCCGGGTGGACGTGCTCTGCGGGCGCTCGGCCTCGAGCCTGTGGGACTGCCTGAACCAGGCCAGGAAGCACGGCCGCGGGACCATCGACCTGCCGCCCGGCGTGGGGCTGGCGCACGTGGTGGACTTCTTTCGGGGCGCGCTGCGCTACTACGACCTGGACAGCGACTTCAGCCGCTACCGGGGATACCGCTTCGTGATGCGCTTCCGCATGCTGCGCGACGACGAGATCGAGGAGCGCCGGAACCTGCGCGCCGGGTCGCTGGGCGCGGGACTCGCGGGCGGGGCCGCGCTCGGCGTGCTGACGCCCTATCTGCCGCTCACCCCGGTGCTCTTCCTCGTGGACACGGCCCAGGCCGAGGCGGACCTGGACCACGCGACCGAGGACGCGGCCCGGCGCGGCGTCCCCCTGCCGGACAGGGGCTCGCTCGAGACGACCTACGAGGACTACCAGCGCAGGTACGAGGGCTACATGCAGGGAAGCCTCTCCCCGTCCGGGGAGGAGGGTGTGCTTGCGGAATACGCGGTCACGCAGTGCTACATCGCCCGGCCGAGGGAGCGAAAGCCCCTGCGCCTGGTGGAGGACGGCCGCTGGACCGTGCCTGCCCAGCCCCGCGTCCCCTCCGCGCCCTGAGCCTTGCGGCTCCTCGCCGTTTCTCCGCTCCGCCTAGTCTGCCTTGTCCAGGCCCGCAACCGGAACCGCGGTGTCCTCGGCCACGTAGCCCTTGACCTCCGAGCCCGCGGCATAGGTCGCGGAGTCGCCGCGGTTGAACATGAACGCGGGGCAGACAGCCAGGCCGAAGATGGAGGTCGCGGTCTCCTCGCTCTTGCCGCGCGCGGTCTGGATGCCGGAGGAGAGGAAGATGCTGCGGCCGTTGGCCGTGGCCATGGAGACGAGCTCGAACTGGATGGTCCCCGGCTTGCCCTCGTAGCCCGCCTTCTCGGACAGGGTGACGCGGCCGATGGCCATGTCGCCTTCCTTGACCACCCCGTAGCCGCCCGCGGTGACCGGCCTGATCACCGTGAGATAGACCGTGTCCCCCTCGGTGTAGTTGTCGCTGGAGATGGTCTTGGTCAGCTTCATGTAGACCGGCGTGTTGCGCGCCACGGTCACTTCCTGCAGCTGCGCCCCGGAGGCGGCCGAGGCAACGGCCGTGGCAGCGGCAGGGGCAGCGGCCGAGGCGTCGCCCGAAAAGGCGGCGGCAAGGCCCGCGCACAGGACGAGGAGGGCGGCGAGCAGGGCGGCCCCGATCTTGGACGGCACGGGCAGCGGGCGGGGGGCAAGGCGTCTCACGGGCGTTCTCCGGGTGCGGGGTTCAGGATCGGCAGGGGCCGATCCCGGAAAAGCGCGGTCAAGAATACGCGGTATCGGGGATAAAGGAAGAGCGAAATCACGCTTCCGGCCAGCGCTCCTGTGACGAGGCGCGAGGCCGTCGTGCTCGTCCAGGGACCCCCCCAGACGTCGCTCGCCAGGCCGTCCAGCAGGCAGGGCAGCAGGCCGAGCGCGAGGGCGGGGGGGGGCAGGGGCCGGGCCAGGCGGCGCGGCCGCCCGAGCAGCGCGGGCAGGGAGCAGAGCGCCATGGCGGCGTAGAGCGCGAAGCAGCGCTCGCACAGCCCCAGGTTGGAGTCGCCCAGGAAGAGGCAGCGCGAGGGGAGCTGGTGGCAGAAGCGGTGCAGGGCCGCGTACACGGAGGCGGACGCGGGCAGCCCCATGATCTCCATGACCGGCGCGGCCAGCGAGGCCAGGACCAGCCCCCAGGCCGCAAGCGCGGGCAGGGCCGTGAGCAGGGCCGCGGGCAGGTCCGGGAAAAGGCGCCGGGACAGGGCGCGAAGCGCCTCGGACGCGGCATGCGCCGCAGCACCAGCGGCGCCGCGTTCCCGGGCGTGGCCGAAGATGCGGACGGCCCGCGCGTCATGGAGGAGACAGGGGCTCATCCTATTTGAGTACGCCTGTCCCGTGCAGTCGGCAACGGATATCTGCAATCCGCATGGGAAGGCGCGGGGGGTGCCTCGCGCCGTTCTCGGGTGCGTCAGTCCTTGCCCGGGGGAGGGCAGTTGGGGCAGTCGTCCGGCGGGGCGTCCCTGTAGTGGGTCTGCCAGTCCGGGGCCAGGCAGTCCACGGTGCCGCCGAAGCCGGTCAGGAAGGCCTCCTGCGAGGGCACGCGCGGGGCGCGTTCGTCCGGGCACTCGGCCCGGCTGCGGTCCATGCGCCGGATCTCGTCCACGGAGAGATATTCCAGGCAGCCGCAGAAGACGCACTTGAAATAGGTGGCCTTGCGCAGGCAGTTGCAGTCGGTCTTGGCGAAGAGGTGCTTGCGCATGGGGCTCAGGCGGGCTGCTCGCGGGCGCGCAGCCTGTCGTCGCGCAGCATGACCACGGCGCCGAGCAGGATGCCGGAGCCGTCGCTGAAGGGCGTGACCGTGGCGAAGCGAAGCTCCGAGCTTCGCGTCTCGCGCAGGATGATGTTGTAGGCCGCGGGGGTCGTCTGCAGCCGGGCCACGTGGCCCGCGTCCTCGGGCGCCAGCACCTCCAGCCACTCGGCCAGGGCGCGGCCCGGGGCCTCCTCGGGCGGCAGGCCGTAGCGCTCGGCGAAGACCTCGTTGCAGAAGACCACGTTCTCGTCGAAATCCACCAGGGCCATGGCGTCCGTGATGGTGTCCATGACCTGGCGCAGCATGTCGAGCCCGGCCTGCCGGGTGCGCTCGGCGGCCTTGGCCTCGGTCACGTCCACGCCCAGGCCCAGCAGCAGCCGCTCGCCCGTCGGGCCCGTGTGGACGGTCAGATTCTCGCGCAGCCAGAGGAGCTGTCCGTCGCGGCCGTAGACGCGGACCTCCCGCACCAGGGGGCCGCCCCGGGCGGGCGCGCCGTTCGCGGCCGCGGCGAGCGCCAGCGGCCAGACCTGCCAGTCCTCGGGGTCGGCGTAGACCTGCGCCCCGATGTTCACCACCTGGCCGAGCAGCTCCTGGGACGAGGCGTAGCCGAGCAGGCGGGCGAAAGCCGTGTTGCAGTGCACGTAGCGGCCGTCCTCCGCGGCAAGCCACATGCCGACCTCGGCGTTCTCGAAGAAACCGCGATAGATCTCGAGGGCCTTGGCGCGGAGGCGCGCCGTGCGCAGCCTGCGGGCCGCGCGCTCGGCCGCGCGCACGAACTCCTCAGCGGCCGGAACGGGCGCGAAATCGGCGCCGCCCAGCCGCAGGGCGTGCAGGAGGAGGTCCGGCCCGGGCCGGGGGGCCGTGAGCACGAGGGGCATGGCCGGGAACTCCAGGCGCACGGCCTGGGTGAACTCCGCGTCCGTCTCCGCGCCCGTTCCCGCGGCCTCCGTCGCGGCCGGGGAGCCCTGGGACAGTCCGCAGCCGAGCACCGCCATGTCCGGCATGTCCGGGCCCTGTGCGCGAAGCGCACGCAGGGCGCCCGCCCTGTCCGCCGCGAGCAGCGGCAGGGCTCCGGCGGCGGACAGCAGCGCGGCCTGGCGCCGCGCCTCGGCCGGGTCGGCCTCGGCGCAGAGCACGCGCAGTCCGGTGAGCGGTGCGTCGGGCTCCTGCCCGGGAAGACTGTCGATCATCACGGCTCTGTCGTTGCTGTCTGGTTCGCGAAGCGGGGAGTGGGACGAAGTAAAGACTACGGGATGGTCGCGGGGTTTGTAAAGGATGCCGGATGGCGTCTATGGGGCCGATGCATGGACAGGTGAATTCTCGCACCTGGGTTGACAGTTTTTTACTCTGGGGTAGAAAGAATAGAATTATGAGAGAAATGTGTGATTGCAGTACCCCGAGGGAAGCTCGCGAGGCGGTCGAGAGGCCGTTCGACGGGGAGCCTGGCTGCACGCCGGTCAACGAGGCGGCCACCCGCGGCGGCGAGACGGCCGCCGAGCCCAAGGACTTCTGTCCCACCTGCGGCCGAAGGCTCGCGCCCGACGAGCGGCTCTACAAGTGCGGGCAGTGCGGTTCCTGGCTGTGCGAGGTCAACGAGCGCGTCCTGTCCGGCTCCGGATGGCTCTACTGCCCTGTCTGCCGCAGCATGTCCCGCTCCGAGTGGCTCGAGAGCTGGCCGGACTAGGCTCGCTTGCGTCCTTCCCCCCGCATTTCGTCGCGCGGCCCGGGTCTTCCGGCAGCGGCGGGCGGGCGCGTTCAGCCCGGCCTGGGAACCCGACGCCGTGTCTCCTCCCCCGCATCTTCCCGCATCTCTCGGTATCTCCCCGCATCTCCCCGCATTTCCCCGCAGCCCCCGCGCGGCATCCGGACATCATGCGGGCATCGGGCACACGCCGGACCGCAAAATCGTGTCCCCCATCCTGTCATCCTTTCGGGGTCCTCGTGCGTTTAATGGATTGCAATGCCCGGCCCGCATTGCGTGGGGCGTCATGATTTCGGATTTTTGCGGGCAACATTGTTCACGCCCCCTGCGGGGGCTTGCCCTTCGCCTTGAAAGAGCCTACCGTGGGCACGCTCCAAACAACCCGACCTGCCTTTCGGCAGCACTCCCCACGACCTTTTTTTGGGAGGAACACCATGTTTTTCAGAGTTTTGCAACCCGAGCACCTCATCGTCATCCTCGGCATCGCCCTTCTGGTCTTCGGACCGAGCAAGCTGCCTCAGCTCGGCAAGTCGCTGGGCAAGGCGATCCGTGAACTCAAGAACAGCATGAACGACGACGAGCCCGCGGCTGCGCCCGCTCCGGCCGCCGCCGTCCGGCCCGAGCCCATCCAGCAGGCCCAGGCCGCCGAGACCGTGCAGGCCGCGAGCGCGCAGACGGTCAAGGAGTAGCGATCAGGACGCGGCCCCGCCCGGGGCCGCTTGCCATACCCCGTGCGGGTCCGGCGCGGCCGCTTCGGCCTGCCGGAACGCGCCGCGAGAGGGGCCGTGGGCATTTCGCCCGCGGCCCCTCTCGCGTCCGGCGGTCCTTCTCCTCCATATCGCCTCCCGCCTTCTCCTCTGCGCCTGGGGCCCGCCGCGCTCGCGCTTGACAAGGCGGGCCGCTTGGCGAACTCTGGGCCGCATGTTCGGGCCCTGCGCCCGGCGGATTTCCGCGAGCGAAAACGACAGACGGCAACGGCATACAGGAACGGCTCCGCAATGCGCGCACTCCGCGACCTCATCCGCCTGCGCGACCGGCGCACCCCCCGCCGCACCGCGCTCAGCATCTGGAAATACGTGGGGCCGGGCTTCCTGGTCACCGTGGGCTTCATCGACCCGGGCAACTGGGCCTCGAACGTGGCCGCGGGCTCGGGCTTCGGCTACCACCTCCTGTGGATGGTCACCCTGTCCACGATCATGCTCATCGTCCTGCAGCACAACGCCGCGCACCTGGGCATCGCCACGGGGCTCTGCCTCTCCGAGGCGGCCACGCGCCATCTGAGGAAGCCCCTGGCCGTGTTCCTGCTGGCCTCGGCCCTCGCGGCCTGCGTCTCCACGGCCCTGGCCGAGCTTCTGGGCGCGGCCATCGCGCTGCGCATGCTCTTCGGGCTGCCGCTCTACGCGGGCACGCTGCTCACCGCGGCTCTCGTGGGCGTCATGCTCTACACCAACTCGTACCGCCGCATAGAGCGCTGGATCATCGGCTTCGTCTCGCTCATCGGCCTGTCCTTCATCTACGAGCTGTCCATCGTGCGCATCGACTGGCACGCGGCGGCCGCGGGCTGGGTCACGCCGCACCTGCCCGCCGGGGCCATGCCCGTGCTCATGAGCGTGCTCGGCGCCGTGGTCATGCCGCACAACATCTTCCTGCACTCGGAGATCATCCAGAGCCGCCAGTGGAACCTGGACGCGCCGGACGTCATCCGCCGCCAGCTGCGCTACGAGTTCCTGGACACGCTCCTGTCCATGATCGTGGGCTTCGCCATCAACAGCGCCATGATCCTGCTCGCGGCCGCGGCCTTCTTCTCGCACGGCATCGCGGTGGACGCCCTGGAGCAGGCCCAGCGCCTGCTCACGCCCATGGTCGGCGGCGCCTCGGGCCTCATCTTCGCCGTGAGCCTGCTGCTCGCGGGCATCGCCTCGAGCGTCACCGCGGGCATCGCGGGCGGCGCGGTGTTCGCGGGCATCTTCAACGAGCCCTACGACATCGGCGACAGCCACAGCCGCATGGGCGTGGCCCTGACCCTGCTCCCGGCCGTGCTCGTCATCCTCTTCATCAAGGACGCCCTGCAGGGCCTCATCGTCTCGCAGATCGCCCTCTCGGTGCAGCTGCCCCTGACCATCTGGCTGCAGGTCCACCTGACCTCGAGCCCCAAGGTCATGGGCCCCTACGCCAACTCCCTGGTGGACAAGACGCTTTTGTGGGTCATCGGCGCCGTGGTCGTGGCCTTCAACGTCATGCTCCTCGTGGACGCCTTCTCCTGATCGGCCCCCCCCGCGCCTCCTCTCCCACCCTGCCGTCTCCTCCGGCCGCGCGCAGCTCCCGTCGTGCCCGTCCGGCAATCCCGGCAGACAGGGATTACAGGCGTGCAAGAATATTCACGTGAAAATTGTTGAAATATACCGTGGAAGTCGTATGGGAAAAGCTGTGAGGCTTAAAAAAACGTAAGGAGGAAAGGGAAGGGAGGAACACGGACAAGACACACCAACGAGCCAGTCGCGTCGGCGAGTACATTGTACAAGTCACTGTCCATTTTCCATCACCAGGAGGGATGGGTCATGGAACAGAAAAAGACGGGTATCAGTGAAGACTGGATGGCGCTGTGGCTGGGGCTGCTCATTTTCATCCTGGCGATGCCGTATCTCTCGGGCGTGGATCTGCTCGGCTGGGCGGCAAAGCTCAACGTCTGGACCGACCTGGGCAAGGCCATCGCGCCGGTGTCCAAGACCGGCTATCCCGGGCTGTCGGGCTTCGGCTCGATGCTTCTCACCTTCGTCTTCCTGACCATCGTCATGCTCATCGGCGCCAAGGGGCTGGGTGCACCCTTGGGCAAGTTCACCGCATCCTTCACGGTCATCTTCTGGCTGAGCGTCATCTGCTTCATGATCGGCCACTGGGCGCCCATCGCGGCCACCCCGGACCAGCTCGGCAAGTTCGGGCTCTCCTGGTCGCTGAACCTGACGGGCGAGGCAGGCTTCATCGTCGCGCTCCTGGCCGGGCTCTTCGTGGGCAACTTCATGCCCGGCCTGGCCAAGAAGATCGAGACCGCGACAAGGCCCGAACTCTACATCAAGATGGGCATCGTCATCCTCGGCGGCGCGCTGGGCGTGAAGGCCGTGCAGGCCTCGGGCCTGGCCTCGGCGGTCATCTTCCGCGGCATGTGCGCCATCGTGGAGGCCTACCTGATCTACTGGGCGGTGGTCTATTTCATTGCCCGCAAGTACTTCAAGTTCAGCCGCGAGTGGGCCGCGCCGCTCGCCTCGGGCATCTCCATCTGCGGCGTGTCCGCGGCCATCGCCACGGGCGCGGCCATCCGCGCGCGGCCCGTGGTGCCCATCATGGTCTCCTCGCTCGTGGTCATCTTCGCGGTGGTGGAGCTTCTGCTCCTGCCCTTCATCGGCCAGCACTTCCTGTGGCACGAGCCCATGGTGGCGGGCGGCTGGATGGGGCTGGCCGTGAAGACCGACGGCGCGGCCGTGGCCAGCGGCGCCATCGTGGACTCGCTCATCCGGGCCAAGGCCCTGGCCGAGACCGGCGTGGCCTACAAGGAAGGCTGGATCCTCATGGCCACCACCACGGTGAAGGTCTTCATCGACATCTTCATCGGCGTGTGGGCCTTCATCCTGGCCATCATCTGGTGCACGATCATCGAGTGCAAGGCGGGCGAGAAGGTGCGCGTGGTCGAGATCTGGGACCGTTTCCCCAAGTTCGTGCTCGGCTACATCGCCACCTTCCTGCTGCTCCTCGTGCTCTGCGGCTCGGACAAGACCATGGTGCCCACGGCCCAGGCGGCCACGGGCCATGCCGACCTCTTCCGCGGCATCCTCTTCGCCATGACCTTCTTCACCATCGGCGTGGTCTCCAACTTCAAGAAGCTGTGGGAAGAGGGCATCGGCAAGCTGGCGGCCATCTACATCCTGTGCCTGTTCGGCTTCATCATCTGGGTCGGCCTGCTCATCTCCTACATCTTCTTCCACGGCGTCATGCCGCCGCTGGCCTCGTAGCAAAAGGAGGACGCGATGAATCAACAGCCGAAACTGGCCGAAGAGATCAGCAAGATGGAGTACGAGCCGCTCCTGCCCGTGGAGAAGAAGCTCATCGTCTGGAGCCTCTGCCTGGGCGTGGGACTGCTCTTCGTGCTCATCTGGGTCAGCTACACCTTCTTCCCGGGGCAGTAGGCGGGGAAGGGGAGCCAAGGGCAGGGAACCGCCCGCGCGCAGGAGCGCGCGGGCACGAAAAAAGGGCCTGGAGTCGCTCGACTCCAGGCCCTTGGACTTTCTGTGGTGCCGCGGCACAGAATTGAACTGCGGACACGGGGATTTTCAGTCCCCTGCTCTACCAACTGAGCTACCGCGGCACACGTCAGGGAAAAGCGATTTACACAAAAGCCCGGGGGCTGGCAAGGGCTTTTTTCCCGGGAATGGGCGCGCGAGGCTGACAGACAGGCGCCCGGGGCCTGAGGAATGCACTCCCCGCGGGCACTCGGGCGGTGCGCTCGCGACTGTCGGACAGGGGAGCCCCGGGCGTCCGTGGACCGATTTCAGGGGAGGCGCGGCGGGAATTCTGGAAAGGCCGTTGGTCCGGGCGCGGCAATGCGGTATGCTGGAGGCAATCCCTTTTTGCACCCGAATCGGAGGAAGCCATGTCGAAAAACACGAAGCAGACGTCCGCGACCATCGCGCAGCTGGCCTCGGAGGTGCTGCGGTCCGGCAGAGCGTCCAAGATCCAGAAGGAGTTCGCCGCATCCGCGCTGGCACAGGCCGACACCGACAAGCAGACCGGCGCCGAGATGGAGGAGAAAGCCGCTCGCGCGCTCACGAGCGGCAAGTACAACGAGACGACCAAGGCCCTGGCGGGCTCGATCCTGTCCCAGTCCAGGAAGGAGGACTAGGCCTTTCGCCGAAGCCTCTTTCGGGAGGCGGGGAGCTGCTGCGTCCGTGCCGCGGCCGTGCCCGGCTATGCTGCGCCCTCGCGCATGTCCAGCCAGGTCCCGCCGGTCATGGTTCCGAGCCCGTCCGGCGTGAGCCTGAAGACCGCGAACGGGCTGCCCGCTGCGGCCCAGATGGTGTCGTAGCGCTTCAGGTCCTCGTCGAGCAGGGTGCGCAGGGGCGCTGCGTGGCCTGCCGGGGGGATGCCGCCGATGGCGAAGCCGGTGGCCTGCTTGACGAAGTTCCCGTCCGGCTTTTCGAGGACAATGCCCGTGGCGGCGCGGATCTTGGCCGTGTCCACGCGGTTCACGCCCGAGGCCACCACGAGGACCGCCTGGCCCGTGGCCGCGTCGCGAAAGACCAGGGACTTGGCGATCTGGGCCACGGTGCAGCCGATGGACGCGGCGGCCTCGGCCGCCGTGCGCGTGGAGCCGGGCAGCTCCTTCACTTCGTAAGGACCGTCGGGTGAGTCGCCCAGGGACGACAGGAACTCCTGCACGCGCCTGGCGCCCGAATTCGTCACAGAAGCCATCGCTTCCTCCGCTCGTGCATCATGTTCGGCGGCTGCCTCTGCGGCCCGCCTGTTCCCGCTCCCGGGGCGCCGCCCGGCTTGCGCCGCGCGGCTCCGGCTGTTAGAAGCACCTTGTGCGCTAAAACGCACAGAGAATTTCTAGCACCGTACGCTATAACGCACAAGGGGCGCCATGACGCCGGATGATTTCAAGCGCTCCATCTCCCGCGCGTTGAAGGAGCAGCGCGAGCGCCAGGGGCTGAGCCTGGACGGCGCGGCGCGGCTCACGGGCGTGTCCAAGGCCATGCTCGGCCAGATCGAGCGGCGGGAGTCCGTGCCCACCATCGCGGTGCTCTGGAAGATCGCGAGCGGGCTTCGGGTCTCCTTCTCCGCCTTCTTCGCCTCGGCGGTCACCGGGGCGGCCGCTCGCGCCGGGACCGGTGCGCCACGCCCCCTGCCGGGCGATCCTTCGGACGAGGCGGCCTTTGCGGACGACCCGCACATGAAGGTCAGGGTCGTCTTCCCCTTCGATCCCGCCACGCGCATGGAGTTCTTCGAGGTCGCGCTCAGCGGATCGCACGAGCAGCTCTCCTCCCCCCATCAGCCCGGGGTCGTGGAGCACGTGGTGGTCCTCTCGGGCCGCCTCGCCGTGCTCTTCGACGGACAGTGGCACGAGGCCGAGCCCGGCCGGGCCCTGCGCTTCCCCGCCGACCAGCCCCACGGCTACCGCGCCGTGACCCCTGAGGCCACGTTCCAGAACGTCATCTGCTACACGTAGGCCCGGCCCCGGGCTCTGTCCTCTGCCCCTTGCTCCCGGCGGCCTCGCCTGTGCGCGTCAGGCCCGTGGCGCGGCGCTCGGACCATGGAATCCATTTTCGGCACTCCAGCCTGGACGGCGACGGCAGAGTGCGTATGCTTCGGGAAACAGATGCGGGAGAAGGGCTTCGCCAAGCCCCTCATCCCGCCGACCTGGCGCCCGCGGAGGCGCGCAGGGAACCCTCATCCGACAAGGAGCCAAGACCATGCCTGTCGTGCGAATCGTCCTGTCATTCCTCTCCCTGCTGCTTCTGCTCTCCGTCCTCCTGGCCGGAAGCGCGTCCGCCTGCACGGGCGTGCGGCTCATCGCCAAGAACGGCGACACGGTCTACGGCCGCACCATGGAGTGGGGAACCTTCGACCTCGAATCCCGGGTGGCCGTCGTGCCCCGCGGCCACGCCTTTGCCGGGCTCACCCCGGACGGCCCGAACGGCAAGCGCTGGAAGGGCGCATACGGCTTCGTGGCCCTGGACATGCTGCACAAGGAGATCTTCGCCGACGGCATGAACGAGAAGGGGCTGACCGTCGGGCTCTTCTACCACCCGGGCTTCGAGACCTATCCGGTCTACGAGAGGGCCAAGGCCGGGGAGAGCATCACCGCGACCGACGTGGTCTCCTACATCCTCTCGCAGTGCGCCGGCGTGGACGAGGCCCTCGCGGCCATGAAGAAGGTGCGCGTGGTCCCGGTGGTGGAGCCCTCCATCGGCATCCCCGTGGAGGGGCACTGGATGGTCACGGAGCCCTCGGGAAAATCCGTCGTCATCGAGTTCCACGACCACGTCATGCACGTCTACGACAACCCGCTCGGCGTCATCACCAACTCGCCGGGCTACGACTGGCACATGACCAACCTGCGCAACTACGTGAACCTCTCGGCCGTGGCCGTGCCGACCAAGCGTATCGAGGACATGAACTTCAAGCCGCTCGGCGGCGGCAGCGGCATGATCGGCCTGCCGGGCGACTTCACGCCCCCCTCCCGCTTCGTGCGCGCCGTGGCCTGGTCCCAGACGGCGCGTCCCCTGCCGGACGCGGGCGAGGCCGTCTACGAGCTGTTCCGCATCCTGGACAACTTCGACGTGCCCCTGGGCGCGTCCGAAGGCCCGGAGGCCGAGGGCCAGAAGGGCATGCGTAGCGACACCCAGTGGACCACGGCCTGGGACACGGCGGACAAGGTCTTCTACTTCCACACCCAGCACAACCGCCGCGTGCGCGAGGTGGATCTCAAACGGCTCGACTTCGCGGGAACGGACATCCGGCACATCCCCATGGACGCCCGCAAGGCGCAGGATGTGAAAGACATCACCGACGGCAATTCCTGACGCGCCCCGGCGGAACCGTCAACGGCGCGCCTCGCAGTCGAGCGGGGCGCGCCGTCAGTCCGCCTCGCCGCCGGTTCCCCTGTCAGCCCCGCAGCACGCCCCGCGGTCCTTCGGCATTTCCACCACCCCGTCCACCACCACCGGGTCCTCCCTGCTCTCGTACTCGTCCGAGGCGAAGAGGTCGCGGCCGCCGAGGAAGTCCTCGTAGTCCATGCCGAAGCGGCGAAGCGCCAGGAGGGCGGGGATGATCTTCCGGCCGATGGGCGTGAGCGTGTAGTCCACGCGGGGCGGCACCTCGGCGTGGGCCTCGCGCAGGATCAGGCCGTCGGCCTCCAGCTCCTTCAGCTGCCGCGCCAGCATGCGCTCCGAGACTGCCGAGATGGTGCGCCTGAGTTCGCCGAAGCGCAGTCGCCCGCACAGCGCGAGGTGGTAGAGGATGATCGGCTTCCACTTGCCGCCCACCAGGTCCAGCGCAAGCTCGTAGAAACAATGGTACTCCTTGCCCGCAAGGCGTTTCATGGCGCAGACCCTGAGCATCCTTCTCTCCTCGGCGGCTTTTGGAGGTTACCTTGGGGTAACTCCCTTACATCGCTGTAACTACTTGTCATGGTTAATTTTTGAGTTATGAAAAGGATCGCACACACGATTCGTTCCGACAAGGAGAAACCATGTACGCTTTGGCAATCAACGGCAGCCCGCGCAAGGGCGGCAACACGGAGACGCTCCTGCGCGCGGCCCTGGCCCCGCTCGAGAAGGGCGGCTGGGAGACGGAGTTCTATCAGCTGGGCGGCAGGCAGGTCAGGGGCTGCATCGCCTGCTACAAGTGCTTCGAGCGCAAGAACCGGCAGTGCGCCGTGGCGAACGACTGCTTCAACGAGGTCATGGAGAAGATCATCCGCGCGGACGCCATCCTGCTCGGCTCGCCCACCTACTTCAGCGACGTGACCGCGGAGATGAAGGCGCTGCTCGACCGCACGGGCCTCGTGTCCATCGCCAACGGCAGGCTGCTGCGCGGCAAGATCGGCGCCGCGGTCATCGCCGTCAGGCGCGGCGGCGGCATCCACGCCTTCGACTCCATCAACCACATGTTCCTCATGTCCCAGGTCATCGTGCCGGGCTCGCTCTACTGGAACCTCGGCTTCGGCCTGGACAAGGGCGAGGTGGAGAGCGACGCCGAGGGGCTGAACAACATGAAGAACCTGGGCGAGACCGTGGACTGGCTCGGCAAGGCCATGGCCCCGCACAAGGACTCCTACCCCACGGACGACTCGAACTACGGCTAGGCGGCCTGCGGCCCTCGGCCGCGGCGCACGCAAAGGAAAAGGGCAGCCTGGAGGCTGCCTTTTTCTTTCAGTCGCAATGGCATGGTAAGCCCAATTTTTGCGTGTGCGCGGTCAATCCATTTTGAAGGATCGCAACTTGTCTTCCAATTTCAATAGATAGTTTTACTACTTCATTAGAATAATGCTTTTTTGATGCTTCATTATTTTGATTTTCAGAAATCATGTACTGCCGCTGAGCCATCCAGAAACAGTTTGCTTTGCCAATCAGAGCGTTGCAGATTTCATCCAAATTGTTAAAATACAGTCCTATAATCATGCGCAAGTCATTATATTTATTTAATTCATTTAGCCATTTCTTATCCCAATCAGAGGAGTCTAATTTGGATTCAGAATGGATATACCAACTTGTTTGTGAATGAAAAGAAGACAGTGATGAAAGGATTATATGTGCTTTTTCTATTTTTTTAGCAATGAAAAATCTATCTAGTCGATCGTCTTCAGCGAAGGCACTTTCTCTATCTAATTCTACGCGCTGTCCGGAAATGCGCTCTTGTGATTCAATCTGCTTTTCCGTTATCCTCAGCATTAAACGAGAATTAAGATAGCTGACGATAAATGCTGCTACCACAGCAGCAATAACTGATGCAGAAAATGTGCTGAGAAAATTCATCAATATTTCTCATTTCCACAAGAGTATTTTTCGACCGGCACTCCGGGCGCTAGCAGCCCTTGAGCGAGGCCTCGATGCGCTTCATGACCTCGTCGTAGAGGCCGGGGGTGGCGTAGGGGGTGAGGCACTTGGTGCGCACGGCGCCGACCAGGACGCAGCTCAGGAACTGCGCGGCCAGGTGCGGGTCGTTGGCGGCGATGGTGCCGTCCTCCAGGCCCCGTCCCGTGCACTCGCGCAGCAGGATGTGCACCTCGGTGAACTTGGTGATCATGATCTCGCGGTCTTCGCGCGTCTTCATGTCCGAGTAGGGCGAGCAGCGGATGAGGACCAGGAAGTTCGCCCCGGGCTCGCGCGAGAATTCGAGATAGCAGCGGCAGAAGCGCAGTACGGCCTCGAGCCCGGTGGGCGCGCCTGCAACGCTGGCGCGCAAGGCGGTCAGCAGATTCTCGAGCACGTCCATGCCCGCGGCCAGGAAGAGTTTTTCCTTGTTGCCGTAGTGGTGGGCAAGCAGCCCCATGGCGACCTGGGCTCGTTGCGAAATCATGGCAAAGGTCGTCTCGGCGTAGCCGTACTCGCCGAAAAGTTCCTTGGCCGCCTGAAGAAGTGCTTCCTTCTTGGTCATCCTGGTCCGGCCCCCTGCGCTCTGCGCGCGATATGGTGAATGGCAAGTGGATACGGAGTGCTCGGCCGCCTGTCAATCCACTGAACGATCAGACAGGCTTGCGCACCGTCCTGCCCGGCGAAGGGCGAGGTGAAGCGCCGGGCGGTTGGACCCGGCGCTTCGTGGGGCGAGATGGTGCGGAAGAAAGGCTTGAAAAGAGGCGGGGCCCCGTCGGACTGGGGCCCCAACAAAGGCGGAGGTGTTGTGTGGAGCCAATGCATGGTATGTCAACCGTCTTGCCGCGGGACTCTATGCGTCGTCGGCCGAAGCACGGACCCCGGTAGAGGGGCAAGCGGGGAACATCACGATCATCCCGGTTCGGGCCGGCCGCCTGTGGCGCCGGGCGGAAGTTGGTGCGCGCGTGAACAGCGTGGCGGGCTTGCGCGCCTTCCGCCCGGCAACCAGGCGTCGTTTTCCAACCCTCACCATGGCAGGATCGGGGGCGCCGTCCTGCCAACCTGTGATTGATTACTCAATCAGCAGGCAAGTCCCTTCTAGCTATCTGGGCCGGATGGGTCAAGCAAAAAAATGCGTTCAGCGAAATTTTTTCCACTCCTTTTTGGGCTGAATCTCAATATACCGAAAAGACAGTTTTTATTTGTTGAGGAAGAGTTGCCGAAATATGGCCCGAGGGCCTCCTCCCGACACGGGTGCGTTTACTTGTTTCAGCTCCCGACCCCGAGAGCCGATGGACCGGCCTCTTCGGCACCGTCTTGCGGGCAGACCGGTGGTCCAATCACCGGACCACTTGCGGGCCGCAAATGGACCAATCCGGTGCAGCGGACAGCGGCGCGCGCCATGGCGTGCATCGTGCCCGCGCCGCTGGCGGCACCCCCGACGGAGGCCGGGCGCTTCCCTTTCTCTTTCGCCGCCCGTCCGCTCCTCTCCCGGCGCCGGGCCTCCCCCCGCCGCTCAGACCTCCTTCACCGCGCTCGGGGCCGGGCCCCGGCGCATGCGCGCGTAGGTCATGCACGCGGCCACGACCATGGGCAGGGCGCCCAGGAAGATGAAGACCAGGTCGCCCGGCAGCCGCGCCCATTCCAGGGCCCGGGCCATGCCCCCGCCGGTGTAGGCCAGGCTGCGCGCGTGCCAGTAGCCGTTCTGCAGCACGTCCAGGAACTGCAGCACGCCGCCCGGGAACAGGCTGCCCAGGAGCATCAGCGCCAGCCCGGCGTTCAGCCCCCAGAACGAGACCCGCACCCACTTCACCGGCCCGGCCCACTGCTCGTCGGAAAGCACCTGGCGGAAGGCCAGGACCATGAGGGCCATGGCCTCCATGCCGAAGACGCCCATGAGCGCGCCGTGGCCGTGGTTGGGGGTGAGCAGGGTTCCGACCTCGAAGTAGCTGACGATGGGCAGGTTGATGAGGAAGCCGAAGATGCCCGCGCCCACGAAGTTCCAGAAGCCCACGGCCATGAGGAAGTAGAAGGTCCACTTGTGCGGGATGTCCACCCGCTCGCCGCAGACGTCGCAGCGCGAGCGCGTGAGGCTCACGAAGTCCCAGGCGTCCAGGGTGAGCAGCGTGAGCGGCACCACCTCCATGGCCGAGAAGAGCGCGGACAGGGCCATGTTCAGGTTGGTCTGGCCGGTCCAGTACCAGTGGTGGCCAGTGCCCACGATGCCGCTGCCCAGGAAGAGGATGGCGTCCAGGTAGATGACGCGCGCCGCGGTCTGCCGCGTGACCAGCCCCAGGCGGTGGAAGGTCACGGCGACCATTACGGTCACGAAGAGCTCGAAGAAGCCCTCCACCCAGAGGTGGATGATCCAGAAGCGCCAGTTGTCCACGATGGTGAAGTTGGTGGTGCTGCCGAAGAAGAAGGCGGGCAGGTAGAACAGGGGGATGGCCACGGCCGCCAGCAGGTAGAGCGAGGTCAGCTCGCGGCGTTCCGGGTCGCCCAGCGCGGGCTTCACCGCGCGCAGCAGCATGACCACCCAGCCCACGAGGCCCACGGCCAGCAGTATCTGCCAGAAGCGGCCGAGGTCCAGGTACTCCCAGCCCTGGTCCCCGAACCAGGACCAGAGGTTGCCGAAGACCTGGTGGATGCCCAGGAGCTCGCCCAGGAGGCTGCCCGCGATGACCACCACTAGGGCCCAGAACAGGGCGTGTACGCCCGCCACCTGTCCCTTGGGCTCGGTCTGTCCGCCCAGGGCGCTGCCCAGCACCAGCCCGCCCGCCACGAAGGCCGAGGCGATCCAGAAGATGGCCGACTGCAGGTGCCAGGTGCGCAGGATGTTGCTGGGGAACACGGCCGAGAGGTCCAGGCCGTAGAAGCTGCCCGGGTCGGCCCGGAAGTGGGCCGTGGCCCCGCCCATGAGCGTCTGGGCCAAAAAGAGCAGCGAGACGGCCACGAAGAACTTGATGGTGGCGCGCTGCGTGGGGCCGCCGCCGCCCGGCAGCATGTGCGGGTGCACGTGCTCGCCCGTGCCCTTCCAGCCCAGGTAGCTGAAGCGGCCGAAGGAGAAGAGCACCAGCGCCGTGGCCGCGAGCAGGGTGATGAGGCTCAGCGCGCTCCAGAGCACGGCGCTGTCCGTGGGCCGGTTGCCGAGCATGGGTTCGTAGGGGAAGTTGTTGGTGTAGGAGAAGGTCTCGCCCGGCCTGTCCGCGATGGAGGCCCAGGCCGTCCAAGCGAAGAAGGCCGTGAGGTCCTTCAGGTCCACCGGGTTGTCGATGAACTTGCGGCTGAGGCCCCCGTTGTCCGTGGGCGCGGCGAAGTAGGCGGTCCAGCGCGCGATCTCGCGCTTGAAGGCCGCGGTCTCCTCGTCCGTGAAGTGCAGTATCCCGTCCGCCGGGTCGTAGCGGTTCTCGCGCAGGAGGGCCGATGCCCGTGCCTGGACGATCTCGCGCTCGTTGTCCGGCAGCGTGGCGTAGCCCGCGCCGTAGCTTTGCTGCGCCAGGTCGTTCGCCGCGTCCATCCCCAGGTCGTGCAGATAGGCGGCGGAGAAGTCCGGCCCCAGGTAGGCGCCGTGGCCCCAGATGGAGCCGTTCTCCATGAGCCCGTAGCGCAAAAAGACCTCCTGCCCGGCGCGCACGTCGTCGCCGGTGAAGACCGTGGCTCCGGCGGAGTCCACCACGCGCTCCGGAATGGGCGGCGCGCCCTGGTAGCTCTTGGCAGCGATCCAGATCTGCAGGCTGAAGCCGATGATCAGCGTCAGGATGACGCCCTGCCGCCACCAGGGCGACAGGCCGCCGGATGCCTGCGGGGCAGGGCCTTGCGGTTTTTTTGGGGGCTGCTGGGCGGACTGCATGGCGGATCCTCCGGTTGCGGGTCGAGACGATTCCGGCGCGGGCCGAGGCTTTTTCGGATGATACGGGCCTAGCCCCCTGGCGAGGAGACGTCAACCGCCGGGGGGACGATCAAAGGATTTGCAGTAGGGGATTTGTGGAGGGGATTTGCGGCTGGAGCGGCGGGCGCGGCGGGCGAAAAAAAGGCCCGCCCCCTTTCGGGGACGGGCCTTTCGTGCGTGCTTGCGTAAGGCTTCGGAGCCTGGGGGCCTAGTACATGCCGCCCATGCCGCCCATGCCGCCGCCCGGCATGGCCGGAACGTCCTTCTTGGCCTCGGGCTTCTCGGCGATGCCGCACTCGGTGGTCAGCAGCAGGCCGGCCACGGAGGAGGCGTTCTGCAGGGCGATGCGGGTGACCTTCTTCGGGTCGATGACGCCCGCCTTGATCAGGTCCTCGTACTCGCCGGTGGCAGCGTTGTAGCCCATCGCTTCCTTGGCGTCCTTGACCTTCTCGACCACGATGGAGCCTTCCTCGCCCGCGTTGTTGGCGATCTGGCGGAGCGGCTCGGTGATGGCGCGGCGGACCAGCTCGATGCCGGCGCTCTCGTCGTCGTCGGCGCCCTTCAGCTTGTCCAGGGACTTGGCGCAGCGCACCAGGGCGACGCCGCCGCCGGGGACGATGCCCTCTTCCACGGCCGCGCGGGTGGCGTTCAGGGCGTCCTCGACGCGGGCCTTCTTCTCCTTCATCTCGGTCTCGGTGGCTGCGCCGACGTTGATCACGGCAACGCCGCCCACGAGCTTGGCCAGGCGCTCCTGGAGCTTCTCGCGGTCGTAGTCGGAGGAGGTGTCCTCGATCTCGCGGCGGATCTGGGCCACGCGGCCCTTGATGTCGTCACCCTTGCCCGCGCCGTCGACGATGGTGGTGTTCTCCTTGTCGATGGTCACGCGCTTGGCCTTGCCGAGCGTGGTCAGGTTGACGTTCTCGAGCTTCACGCCGATGTCCTCGGAGACCACCTGGCCGCCGGTCAGGATGGCGATGTCGGCCAGCATGGCCTTGCGGCGCTCGCCGAAGCCCGGGGCCTTCACGGCCACGGCCTGCAGGGTGCCGCGCAGCTTGTTGACCACCAGGGTGGCCAGGGCCTCGCCCTCCACGTCCTCGGCGATGATCACCAGCGGACGGCCCAGCTTGGCGACCTGCTCGAGCACGGGCAGGAGGTCCTTCATGGAGGAGATCTTCTTCTCGTTGATGAGGATCAGCGGCTCCTCCATCTCGCAGACCATCTTCTCGGGATCGGTCACGAAGTAGGGGGAGAGGTAGCCGCGGTCGAACTGCATGCCCTCGACCACGTCCAGGGTGGTCTCGAGGCCCTTGGCCTCCTCGACCGTGATGACGCCTTCCTTGCCCACCTTGGCCATGGCGTCGGCGATGATGTTGCCGATGGTGGCGTCGTTGTTGGCGGAGATGGTGCCGACCTGGGCGATCTCCTTCTGGTCGCGGGTGGGCTTGGCCAGCTTGCCGAGCTCCTCGACGACCTTCTCCACGGCCTTGTCGATGCCGCGCTTGATGGCCATGGGGTTGCGGCCGGCGGCCACGAGCTTCACGCCGTCGTTGAACACGGCCTGGGCCAGGATGGTGGCGGTGGTGGTTCCGTCGCCGGCGATGTCGGAGGTCTTGGAAGCGACTTCCTTGACCATCTGGGCGCCCATGTTCTCGAACTTGTCCTCGAGCTCCACTTCCTTGGCCACGGTCACGCCGTCCTTGGTGATCGTGGGCGAGCCGAAGCTCTTCTCGATGACCACGTTGCGGCCCTTGGGTCCGAGGGTCACCTTCACGGCGTTGGCAAGCTTGTCGACGCCGCGCTTCAGCTTTTCACGGGCCTTGGTATCAAAAAGAATTTCCTTCGCGGGCATGTTCCATCCTCCTTATGCGGATACTGCGGATCGGTGTCGGGAAAATTAGTCGATGATGGCCAGGATATCGTCCTCGCGCATGACGAGGAACTCGTCGCCGTCGACCTTCACTTCGGTGCCGGCGTACTTGTTGAACAGGACCTTGTCGCCCTTCTTCACGGACATCTCGACCTTCTTGCCGTCGGTGCCGCACTTGCCGGGACCGGCAGCCACGACCTCACCCTTGATGGGCTTTTCCTTGGCGGAATCGGGGATGATGATGCCGCCGGCGGTCTTTTCCTCTTCCTCGAGGCGCTTGACCAGAACACGGTCGTGCAGGGGTTTCAGCTTCATGAATGAACCTCCTAATGGTGTTGTTCTCTTGTCTGCGTGACGTTGGCACTCCACTCGGGCGAGTGCTAACAAGACGACGCATCGTCGTATAAGAATCGGCCCCCTCTTTGTCAACCGGAGCTCCGCAAAATTGTCCGCGTCTTTTTGGTGACGCCCGCGATTCTTCGCCCGCCCCCGCATCGATCCGTCCGGCAGGCCGCCCGGCAGGCCGCGCCACGGGCCGTTCGTGAAGCCGGGCGCAAGCGTCCCCCCGCGCTTCCTCCCGTCCGCGGCCTCGTGTATGCTCGGCCCCAACCATGACCGCCCAGAAGCCCAAACGTTCCCCGAGCGGCGGGGAGATAGCCCGCCTGGCGCTGCTCCTCGCGCCCATCCTGGCCGCCTTCGCCGCCCTGGCCCTGGCCATCCTCGTGGGCAACCTGAGCGACTCGGACAAGCCCGTTCCCGTGGACCTCGACCGCCGCGCCGACGTCACCGTGACCGAGCCGGGCGGGGGCCTCACCTACGCCTACCTGCCCCAGTACTCCCACTCCGTCTCCTACGAGCGCCACCACCTGCTCGTCGAATACCTGCGCAAGGCCACCGGCCTGCCCCTGCGCCAGGTCTACCCGGACACCTTCCAGGACAACATCAACCTCATGGCCCAGGGCGCGCTGGACGTCTCCTTCGTCAACCCCTTCGTCTTCGTGAAGCTGGCCGACCGCTACGGCGCCCGCGCCTTCGCCCGCATCCTGGGCGACGAGGAGGGCGACGGCTTCCGCGGCGAGATCATCGTGCGCGCCGACAACAAGGCCATCCAGACCCTGGCCGACTGCAAGGGCAAGCGCTGGATCGCCGTGGACCCCTCGTCCGCGGGCGGCTACCTCTTCCCCCTCGGCCTCTTCCTCAAGCACGGCATCCGCAAGGAGGACTTCTCCGAGCTGGCCTTCGCCCCCGGGCCCGGCGGCAAGCAGGAGAAGGTCGTCCTGGCCGTCTACTCCGGAAAATACGACATCGGCACCGTGCGCGACGGCACCCGCGCGCTCCTCGCCGACCGCATCGACCTCTCGCAGATCCGCGTCCTGGCCCGCACGCCCGAATACCCCAACTGGGTCTTCTGCGCGCGCAAGGGACTCTCGCCCGAGATCGTCGCCCGCATCCAGAAGGCCCTGCTGGCGCTCTCCCGCGACACGCCCGAGGGCCGCGCCGTGCTCGACGCCGCCCACATCAAGGCCATCGTCCCGGCCCACAACGCCGACTTCGACCCCGTGCGCGAGCTCATCGACCGGCTCGACGCCAACGGCGACCTGCCCAGGGGGGACGTGGCGCAATGACCCGCTGGCTGCGCTCCACCTACGGCCTGCTCGAACGGCTCTCCTTCCCGGCCAAGATCTACGCCGGAATCGGCGTGCTGCTCTTCGCCGCGGGCATCGCCTCCATCATCCTGGCCTCCACCATCGCGGGCAACGCCCTGACCCACGAGGCCAAGCGCCGCGGCGCCTCCCTGGCCCAGAGCCTGGCCGCCCGCTGCGTGGACCCCATGCTCGCCGTGGACTTCCTGCGCCTGAAGAACATGGTGGACGAGACCGCGGACACCAGCTCGGACATCATCTACGCCTTCATCCAGGACTCCCAGGGCCAGGTCCTGGCCCACTCGTTCCAGGGCGGCTTCCCCATCGACCTGCTCGGCGTCAACTCCGCCCCCGGAGGCCACGACATCTCCGTGCGCCTCCTCAAGAGCAGGAACGAGCTCATCTACGACTTCGCCGCGCCCATTGCGCTCGGCGGCAACAGGCTCGGGCAGGTGCGCGTCGGCCTCTCCCAGACCTCCATCCAGGAGGCCCGGCGAGAGCTGGCCATGGCCATCGTCGTGGCCATCGGCCTCGTGGCCGTGCTCGCCGTGGGCGTGGGCTCGGTCTTCGCCCGCACCATCACCCGCCGCATCGAGGTCCTGCGCACCTCGGCCGAGGAGATCATCCGCGGCAACCTCGACGTCGTGGTCGGCCCGGACGTCTCCCACGAATGCTGGGAAATGCTCTCCTGCGACAAGAAGGAATGCCCGGCCTGGGGGGACCGCTCCAGACGCTGCTGGCACCTCGCGGGCACGCTCTGCGACGCCTGCTCGCCCGACATCTTCCCGGCCAAGCTCGAGACCTGCCGCTCCTGCCCGGTCTACCTGGAAAGCCGCGGCGACGAGATCCAGGACCTCGCCGAGGCCTTCGACGTCATGGCCGTCTCCCTCAAGGACCACATCGAGCGGCTGGAGGCCACGCGCAAGAACCTCGCCCACCAGCAGCAGCTCCTGCACACCATCTTCGACGTCACCCCGGACCTCGTCAGCCTGCAGGACGCCGACGGCCGCTACCGCGCCATCAACAAGGCGTTCCGCCGCTACTTCAACCTGCGCGAGGAGGACGTGGTAGGCGCCTCGGACCCCACCCTCTTCGCCATCCAGGACCGCGCCACCAACGCCGCCGAGGAGCGCGAGGTGCTGGACTACGGCCGCACCGTGTCCAAGGAGATCATGGTCGCCCACGACACGGCCAAGCGCTGGTTCCACGTGGTCAAGGTCCCGGTGCACGACGCCGAGGGCCGCATCATCGGCCTGCTCATGACCGCGCGCGACATCTCGGCGCTGAAAAACTACCAGGAACAGCTCATCCAGTCCCAGAAGATGGAAGACCTCGGCCGCCTCGCGGGCGGCGTGGCCCACGAGATCAACACGCCGCTGGGCATCATCCTCGGCTACGCCCAGATGCTCCTCGAGGACCTGCCCAAGGAGTCCCAGCCCCACCAGGACATCGAGATCATCGAGCGCCAGACCAAGGTCTGCAAGAAGATCGTCGCCGACCTCCTCGGCTTCTCCCGCCAGTCCGCCAACATCATGCGCGAGATGGACCTGAACGAATCCCTCGACGAGGTCGTCTCCCTCGTGCGCTCCATCTTCCGCCAGGAACGCGTGGAGGTCGAAACCGACCTCGACCCCACCATCCCCCCCATCTGGGGCGACAAGGAAAAGCTCAAGTCCGTCTGGCTGAACCTCGTCAACAACGCCTTCGACTCCATCGGCAGCGACGGCACCATCTTCATCCGCTCCAAGCTCTGCAAGCACCGTCGCCGCGTCGTCCTCTTCTTCGCGGACACCGGCTCCGGCATCAGCCAGGACAACCTGAAAAAGGTCTTCGACCCCTTCTTCACCACCAAGCAGGTCGGCAAGGGCACCGGCCTCGGCCTGTCCATCTCCTTCGGCATCATCAAGGACCACAAGGGCCGCATCTCCGCCGTCTCCCCCACGCCCGTCGAATACCTCGGACACGGCGACACGGACGGCAAGCAGCCCGGACCCGGCACCGTCTTCATCATCGAACTCCCCCTCACCCGAGACGGCCTCCCCGAAGACGAATGCGAGGAAACCGCCTCCATGCGCGGCAGCGTCAGCGCGTAGGCTGACGCCGGGATGCCGGAGGGAAGAATGCCTCCGGCGGGCAGGGAGGGCTCTGCCCTCCCTGCACCCTCCCGCCAGGAAGGGGCTGCGCGCCCCCTCCCTGGACCCTCCCTGCGCGAGGCTCAGCCTCGACTTTCTTCGCAAGCGGCACTGTGGCTGGCCCGATCGAGGTGACCTGGGCGTGGGGGACTGGTTTCGCGACCGGTGTCGTGCAGGTTTCGTGTCCTGGCCTGCCCGCGCCTGCCCCGCGCCTACCACACCTTATTTGTCCGCGCGAAAGCATTAGAGCGCTAGCGAGAGGTGTAGGGTAAAGGGAGATGGCTCAGGGCTCAGTCAAAAATTATTATAAAAATATGTTGTCATTCCGCTGAGCAAGAGGTGGCGCTTGGAGGTAGGGATATGCATATTGACTATGTATTAAAAAATAAATACTATTATTTATATTTAAAATACGAGTACGGAGCATTGGCATATGAGTAAAGTGACACGGCTGACTGAAGAAGAAGTAGTGGCAATACGGAAAAGGATGGCAGAAACAGAAATCGCCCAAAAGGATGCTTTTGGCCCAGTAGAGCCGTGGAACAAAGATCGTCTCGCATCTGCTGTTTTTCGACAATATACGGGTGTCGGGGAAAAATATAAATATAATACAGTTCCTGAAGTTGCTGCAACATTATTCTATGGAATAGCAATGTCTCATGCATTTGAAAATGGGAACAAACGTACTGCGACAGTATCGATGCTTATTATGCTCGATAAAAATAGGCATATGATTGTAGATACAACAGAAAAAGATTTGTACGATCTTGCAAAATCACTTGTAACACATTCATTGTTGGATGAAAATACAGATGTTACGCCAGATAATGAAGTAGATTATATAGCTGGATGGATTCGTGAGAGATCAAGGGAGAGAGTCCTTGGAGAGCAAATTATCTCTTTCCCACAATTGCGGGCAATTCTTGAGGATATGGGTTGCACATTTGATGCACCATATAAAAATTTCATCAAAATAAAGAAAGGAGGTTTGTCGGTAAAAACAGGGTACCCTAGGCCAAATTTTGAACTTTCTATTTCTGAAATTAAACGTATTCGGCGAGGATTACATTTAGATGAGCTTCATGGAACTGACACTTCGGGTTTTTACAATCTTGGTGGTCAGGTTGATATCTTCATAAATAAATATAGAAACTTGATGAAATGGCTCGCTGATCTGTAGCCCTATGTCTGTGGCTAAGGGTCGTTATGTATTACGTTTTATCATGAATCAACAGCGATCTTAATCTGAATCGTTTCCAAATTTTATAGGTGCCTGAGTCCGCTATGCGGAATCGATTGAGGGGCAGGTGGTTATCCTTCGCCCCTCCCCCCGCGCCTGCTAGAGGCCGTAGTCGGGCAGTTCGATGTCGTCGCTCAGGGAGCGGCCGAGGAGGAGGTTTGCGAGGAGGGGGATTTTGAGCAGGCGGGAGACCTGGTTGCGGAAGGTGATGCCCAGGGCGGTTTTGGGGGCGAAGGAGGAGGCGAAGCGGACCGCGGCGGCCTGCTTGCTTTTGAGGAAGGGCTTCAGGCGCTGCTCGTAGCGGGCGAAGGCCTGGGCGTGGTCGCCTGGGCTGCGGTGCAGCTCTCCGGCGAGCACATAGGCCTCGGCCATGGCCAGCCCGGTGCCTTCTCCGGCGAGCAGGGAGACGCAGGCCGCGGCGTCGCCGAGGAGCGCCGTGCGCCCACGGGTCCAGTGCTCCATGCGGATCTGGCTCACGCGGTCGAAATAGAAGTCCTGGGCGGAGTGCATGGCCGCGAGGATCTCCGGGCTTTCCCATTCGGCGCCCGCGAAGGCGTCGCTCAGGGCGGCCTTCTGCTCCTGCTCGCCGGGCAGGGGCCGGGCGGGCAGGTATTCGTCGCGCAGGACCAGGAGGAAGAGCGTCGTGTCCTCGCCCAGGGAGAGCCGGGTGATCTGGCGTCCCGGGATCGAGCGGTTGACGGCCACGAGGTCGTCGCGCGGCCGGTAGCCCGCGGCCTCGAAGGCGGCGACGTGGTAGCCGAGCCGGACCTCGAAGTCCTGTTCGGGCCCGAACGCCAGCTCGCGCACGCGCGAGTGCAGGCCGTCCGCGCCCACGACCAGGTCGGCCTCGCGCGGCGCGGCGCGGGCGAACTCGACCAGCACGCTGCCGCCCTGGTCCCTGATCGCGGTCACGGAGTCGTTGAAGATGGTCTCGACCTCGCCTTCGAGCGCGCCGTAGAGCGCGGCCGCGAGGTCCGAGCGCCTGAGCTGGGCGTAGCGGCCCTTCATCAGGCGTTTGAGGCTGTCCACCGGAAAGCCGCCCAGCGTGTGGCCGTCGCGGCCCACGAAGCGCACCTCCTGCATCTGGTAGCCAAGCTCCCTGATCCGGGCGGTGAGGCCCATCTTCTCGGCCACGTCGTAGCCCACGCCCCAGAAGTCGATGGCGTAGCCGCCGCTGCGCAGCCCGGGCGCCTTCTCCACGAGCAGCGGCTCGTGGCCCGACCTGCGCAGCCAGTAGGCGAGCGTCGGCCCGGCCACCCCGATACCGTTGATGACGATCCGCATCTCCGCCTCCCACGCCCGCTGAGCGGCGGGCTGCCACCCTTGTACACTGCCCGCCGTCTGCCCGCGAGGGCGGAGACGTTCAGCCGTTCATCTTCCTCTGCCAGGCATAATACCTGTCCCCATAGGGCTTCAGCGCATCCGCCCCGTTCTCCCGCAGCACCTTGAAAGTGTTTTCTATGCTCTCGCCGTACGATTTCCGCACGAAGAGAAGCTTCGCGCAGCCGCTGGAATCGGCGCATTCCCAGCAGCCCTCGTACCCTTTGGCGGCGACGCATTGCACGGCCTCGCATTGGTGGGTCGTTCCGCCCATGGAGCAGCCGCCCGATTCCCGGCAGGTGGCGGTACACTGCAGTTTGATCAGGGCGTCGAGCATGTCCATGAATCCCGGAAGGTTCCTGAACGGCGCGAAGTGCCTGCCGAACTCGGCCTCGTTCGCGCCCAGGTGGGCGGCGATGGCCTTCCAGGCGTCGCTTCCCGCGATCATGCTCAGGAAGACGTCCAGCTGGGAGTTCCTTATTTCGTCCCTCAGCCTTCTCGCCGTCTCGTAGATCTCCGGCTTGCGGAAGAGGCAGTCGCTGCAGACGAGCCCGCAGGGGCAGACGTATTTCTTGTCCAAGGCGCTCTCCTCTCGGATGCAATGGCGACTTCAAGGCTTCCGCCCTTTCCCGTCGGGCTTCGCGCCCACAGCCTTCTCCTCGGCCGCCGGGCGTTTTCCCGCCCTCGTCCGCCCCGCGCGGCAAAAGGTTTCGGGGGGAGGAGGAGAGGGGGTGCGGGGGAGGGGCGGAGGGGG